>WAPZ01000191.1 GCA_015520535.1 Candidatus Heimdallarchaeota archaeon | reverse complement strand
TAGCCTATAAAGTAAGAAATAAAAATTTTTTCCGAAAAAAACTCTCTACTTTACAAAAAAAGATAAAATAAAAATTGCTACTTTGCGAGTTAAGCCCATGGAGAGAAAAACACGATATAAGCCGTTATTTCAGCCAAATCGTAACTACTACTGTCAATATATCCGAGCGTGTTTCGACTACCATCGAGAATTGACGTTCCGCTTATATAAAAGCTTTTTGAACGATAATCAATGCGATCACCACGTATATATCCGATTGTATTGCGGCTTGCATCCAATATGCGATCTCCTTCTATATATCCCATCGTGTTTCCAGAAGAATCTGTGATTAGTTTATCTCGAACATAGCCATCTTTTCCACGATAATTTCTGATTCGGCCACCACTAATTTCAGCAATCGTGTTCCGACTACTATCCATTATTCTTACCATTTTTCTATCACCACAATCAATTGCTGTGGCGATTTTCAGCGGTGACTTCTTCAAAAATCCGTTTAAGAAAGAAATAAAGAAATTAATAAGACAAAGACATTAATTTATTGCCTAAAAACTAAAAATTTTTGCATGTAAAAGGAAAAAAAATAAGGGAAATTTGAGGGGCAAAAAACTAAAAAAATGGTCTTTTATTTTCGTTTTTTCTTGTAAGTAATTGTTATAACAATTCCCGCCATAAGCGTAGCAAGAATTTCGAATCCTGGTGTGATTACCGGAAGTTCTGATGTCGGGGATGTGGATTCTGGTCCGGATTCTGGTGGTACGGTAGTTGACGATTCTGGTGGGAAAATGTGTTCTCCGAGAAATACAAGTTCTATGTCAATTTGTTCGCCAGTAGAAGTGGAATACATTTGGAAACGGTAATATTTTAATAAACCGGTGTCTTTTTCCCACATAGCACTCAAGTTATAGGTCACATCATCTTCAAATGGTGACAAGAGGTCAGTTCCGGTAACTGAAAAATGAGTGGCATTGTTAACGACCTGGTAGCCCATTTCCAGATACATATCTTCGAGGAAGTTGAATAGTTCGTTACTTGAATCTTTTGGAATGACGGGATAGAAGAGCGGGGGTCCTTCAGTGGTAAAGGGAAGCATCAAAATCTCGATGTAAAAGTGTGATTTACCCGTCTCAGATTTAAAAGTACCTTCCATTGCCACTTCATCTGGCAATGTGGATAAGTCCTCAATGATAACTGTTAAGTTTTGTCCCTCTACAAATTTACCATCTTCAGCCTCAGTTTCTTTTGAGCCGTTGAAATTGAGGGTTTTAAAGAGATAATCAAAAGCTTGTCCCGCCTTAACACCCCACGAAAGAGCCCAGTCTGCCCGATCCGAATATGTTACCAGGGACATTTCCATCGTGGCATTTTGGGGTATTTCATCATCTGTGGTCCCATTTACAGCCCAATTTAGAAGAACACCAGTGTCTTTCTCCCAAATCATACTAGTTGTTATATTTCCATCGTCAATGGCAATGCCAAACGCCGTTGCATTATTAAGTGTGTCAAACCCTTGGGCAGCAAAATAAGCTTCAAGTACATCCCACCAGGCACTGTCATTGGATATGGGAAACATAAATATGATGAATGGTCCGTCAGTTGGCTCTTCATCAAACGGTGACCCCAAGGTTGTCCATCCAGTGGAAGTATACATATCTCCATGATAAGAAGGCCCTTGGTCCATGGACATTAAATCTAAAGTGACAACAGCAACTTGTCCTTCAGCAAAAAATCCCGATGATGTTTCTGATTCGCCGAGTTGCAATTCGTGAGAACCGTTTTCAAATTCCAATTGGTCAAAATAATAGGACATGATAGGATCATTTAAGCCCCAAAAGGGCTCATACCATCCCGGCGCAAAGATTTCATCCAATAAAAATTCCGTTTCGAAGGTTTCATTGTCCATTGTTCCATTGAAATACCACGCAACTAGTGCACCTGTGTCTTTATCCCAAGTTGCATTAACTGCTATTGAACTATTGGCATAACCCACGCTAAATTCGTATTGTCCGTTATCCACGTCAAAGCCTTCATTGGTAAAATTACTCGTGAGATTAGTCCAATATTCATCCGAGCCAATGGGAATTATAAAGTAAAGAAGCGGTACGCCACCTTCAGTAGTGTTCAAGAGCTCATTAAGGTTGATTTCCGGCAATGTATAGTCAAAGTATAAGTCTTTTTCAAAGGTCTGACCATAGATAATGCCGTCTACCCATGCGGGTTCACCGACAAGTGTAGACAACTCTGTAATCTCAAAAATAAAACTTTTATTTTCTTCCAATGTGCCAACAACGGTATCATTTTCATCATATACATCCAAAATGGGTGTATTGTTGTAATCCAAATATGAAATATTGTAGATTAAAGAATCACCGGGTTCTAACCCCCAGTTATTAGGTTCTTGCGTTATTTGTTGCTGTGAATCCGCAACTTTATTTTTTGTTTCTAAAAGTGGGTGTGTTTCCGTAAAACTTGAAGATCCTTGTGTAACAAAGAGAATAGCAAGTAGACTAATTAGAATTACGGAAATTAACACCCGATTATGCATATTTTTCATTTTATTCACCTATCTAATG
>WAPZ01000190.1 GCA_015520535.1 Candidatus Heimdallarchaeota archaeon | reverse complement strand
GTTTTAAACGACATGAAAGGGCATGACTATGCGGGTCTCATAAGGCATCATGACTTTCCGACCCTGATTATTGCAGATGGTGTTTCGCAGTCAGCAGGAGCTTTAGCATCTTCTACGGCTGTCAATACCTTAACAGCTGAGTTACCAAAGATTTTAGAGGCGCATTCAAAAGAAAACCGTCGTATAGAAGATTTAGAAAATATTATGACGGAAATTCTTTCTAAGGAACTAAAGAGGAAGTTGCAAGAGCAACTGAAGGCCGTTCTTTCTGAGGATCCTAGTTTTTGGCGACATGCGAGCACAACTTTAATGGCGGCAGTGTTAGAGAAATTAGAATATCTCCACGCCTATTACATTGGTGATTCGGAATTTTATTTAATATATCCAATAAAGCGCAGATACGATTCGGGTAAAGAAATGCTTCTTCCGGCACATTGGACGTCACCATTTGTGAGGCAATCATTTTATAACATATTGTATGCTGCCGTGGATGAAACGGGAATCGCGGGCGAATCTCAATATTTAAAGTTGAAAATACCTCGTGATGGAATCATTTGTATCTTAGGGACAGATGGTTCTGGATTACGGGATTATTTTAAAACCTTTTATCAAAATTTGGGTGAAATTTTGAAACAATATTCTTATGCCCTTCAATTTAGTTCGTTTTTTGAGGACAATGTGCTGATTCCGATAAAAGAGTATCAGAAAAAAATCAAGTTGTTGATTGACCGTTTTTTGGTTTCGTACCGAGGATTAGATGATGCTACCTTAGGAATAATTTCTGTGCTTCCTATATTTCAACCGACGGTTCAGCGTGTAACGTATGAAGAACGATTTAGCGTTTATATTGCGAGCCGAAGACAGTTTCCGCGATTTTTTTAGCAATATTTTCATAAGAAAAGGCGTTTTTTCTCTCAGAGTTTCGTATTCCAAGATCCAAATATAGTTTAATTAATTCGGGGAGATTGAATTTATCTTTTAGGGGTGGAGAATTTCGAAATTGTCTGAAAAGTAAAGACCAATGATTCACGGTCAAAATTTTTTTGTTTTGAAGTATCCAAAACTGGTCGGCAACTTCGAGGGCAAATGCCAAATCATGAGTGGCAAAAATGATGGTTTTTCCCTTTCTTTTCAAATTAAAGATATAATTTTTAATTAACTCAAGGTTACGGGAATCTTGTCCGACTGAAGGTTCATCAAAGAGATAGACCGCTGGTGAAATTGCTTCTAATATAGCTAAAGTTAATTTCTTTTTTTCTCCACCGCTAATAAGGTATGGATTAATCTCTTTCACGTGCACTAATCCAAACTGCGTAAGTAACGTTATTGCCAAATCGTGTAACTGTGGTATATTTTTCTGAGAATGTATTTTTAATGTTACTAACAATTCATTGAAAGTGGTTTTTTCATAAAACTGGATAGTGGCATTTTGAAAGGTTAACGTTATTTTTTTGGCTAATTTACTGGTTTTTGTTTTTTTTGTATTTTTTTGTTCAACTAAAACAGTTCCAGAAGTGGGTGTCAGTAACCGACACAGTAATTTTAAAAATGTAGTCTTTCCACTACCGTTTTCGCCTAAAAGTGCAATAATGCGACCTTTAGGAACGGTTAACGTGATATTTTCTAAGATTGGCTGTCCCTTTTCATACCAAAAAGAAAGATTTTTTACCTGAATTATTGGTTCAGCGGCGGTTGAACTCTGGAAAGATGGTTCTGATGGTGACAGATGTACTTGGTTTTGCGTTTGGATTGAGACATTGTCCACTGGTTTCGTTTGTTGCTGTGTAATTATCCATTTTTTGAAATGTGTTGCGGAACGTAACGGCACATTTGGATAAGAAACTTGGGAGTAAAACGTTGAACTCACACGTTTCAATGCTTTCGCCAAATAAAATAGACTAGGAAATCGGATAAAAGAATGTTTTATGTTTTTACTTGTTTTATAGACTTCCCACAAGACAGAAAATGGTTCTCCATCAAAGAGAATTTTTCCCGCCTCAATAACAATTAAACGATCTAAAAAAGGCATAATCTCTTCGATATAGTGTGTAGCAAAAAGGATGGTTACTTGATTTCGCTGACGATAATTTAAAAGGAAATTATAAATCCGTTGTCGATTGGGATGATCCAAAAAAGTGGTAATTTCGTCAAGAAGGAGAATTTTTGGCTTTAAAACCAGTTGTGCGGCTAATGAGACTAAACGTAATTCTCCGCCACTTAATTGGGTTACTGGCCTTTTCTTCAATGGTTCTAGATCTACTGCCGTCAAAATTTCCTTAACCGTGGTATAAATTTTTTGACGATTTAGTCCTAAATTTTCAAGAGAAAATGCGATATCACGTTCAACTGTACTTCCCAACACTTGAAATTCTGGTTCTTGAAGAACAAATGCGATATTACGCGTAACTTCAAGAACGTTCTCTTCAGTAACTAACGTTTGTTCTAGATAGTATTTACCTTGAAAAGCGCCGGCATATACATAGGGGATTAAACCTTTTATAATTTTGAATAAAGTCGTTTTTCCGCTTCCAGTACGGCCAACAATTCCTATGAATTCGCCATGTCTAATTTTTAAGTCAATATTTTTTAAAATAGGTTTTTTTTGATTTGGGTACGCAAAAGAAAGACTTTTAAGTTCCATCACATTTTCCATTTTATCCCACTTTTGTCAATACAAACCGAAATACCGAATGACTAGTAATTATGAAATTGCTTACCCCAACGGGTGCGGAAATCCATGTTCCTTGGCTGAAATCATAATAATAATAAAGCCAATAATAATTATCGCCTTCCATGACGCCATAAAAACCAGTAATATAAAACCCCAAGTCACCATAAAATTTTCCCGATATATTATCTCCTAATGTTTTTTTCAACACCGTATAAAGTGTGGCATTTGGTACTGCAAAGGTAGCCAAGCTTCGGTTTAATGGCCTATCTGGATTTTCGCTAATAATAAAAATTCCAACCACATATTCTTTAAAATTTTGCTCTTGAGCACTATCCGTTGGATGTGTTCCTAAGGGATTTTGTTGAATGATGATAAAAATAAATGTGGTTGCAAGAATGGAGTAAAAAAGCAAAATGCCAATTAATAAAAGGTTAATATACCACCATTGTCCAAAATACTTTTTCATTTATAGAAACCCCTTATTGGTTGTATTGGGGTGATATGTCGTCCAGCAAATTAAGAATATAGGAGGCTTGAAGAAAAATTATGAAATTTGTCACTTCATGAAACACATAAAATGGGATTCCAAAAAAAAATGCTACCATCAACGCCGTGAATGTGAATCGTGTAAAGAGTAAAAATGTTAGGGAAGTAAACACATCATAAAATGCAGTAACACCTAAACCAAAAAGACCAAAAATTATTGCCGGCGGATGACGTTGGGTCTTTGAAAGAATCACTACATGACTTTTCTTCATATTCGTATCCTTTCGTGCCGTTTCAATCGCGTTTACTTCATTATCAGTCGTTTTTTTCCCTACAACGGCGGACTCTAGGGTATTAAAGTTAATTTTCAATTTTTTTCGCGTATTTCGATAATCTTCACCCAGTTTTGAAGCTAAATACACTAAAAGGATATACGGAGGAAATTTAAACACAAAAAGAACTCCAGCACTTCCCCATATTTGAGCAGCAACGAATTCATAAATAGGGACAGCAAGAAAAACGGTATTAATTCCGGTTTTAAACCCATAACGATAGGCCGCTAAAAAGAAGAAAAAAGAAAGAAGTTCTAAGTTTGGTATAAGGATTAGTGCTGTGGTTCCGGCAACAGCAACTGCCGCATAGACAATCGGAACTGTCATATTCCGAATATCTAAGCTATATTTCGTGATGGAATGCTTCATTTTATTGTCAACCTTCACTTCGTTGGCATAACTTGTCTTTAAATCCACATTTTATGGAGAAGACTGTCTTTTTCGATGAACAAAGAGTGTTAAAAGTAATAAAACTGCACTAAAAATGGGAATCAAAAGCGTAAATCCGGAACCCACGGCTGATTTTGCAAAGTAAGGATTTTTTTCCAAGCGTAACCCTAAGACGTAATACTCAGTAAATTTAAGTTCTGTAAATCCTTCTAAGAGCACTCCGGTGGAAATGTCGTAAATTAGCGTTGTATTTTGATTGCCTAAATTGGGATCCTGCTGATAAAGAAATTTAATGGCTTTTCTAGAAGTACTGCCATATTGGTACGTTATATTAGAAATAGTAAGAGTTCCACGTAAATATTGACCATTTGCAGCTGTTTTAGCTTGATTTTCTTGATACGTCCAATTAGGGTACGCAAGTAAGCCGGGGTACCATGGATAAATAGAAAGGACTAAAGCACCGGCTATCTCTGACATAGCAGCCTCTGTTGTAAGATTGCCTATAGTAATCTTTCCAGTGACTGGTGAGGCCATATTACTTTCATTTATTGCTGTTATAGTAAGATTAATGCGAGAATTGTTAGAAATTAAGACTTTTCCGATCAATTGAAAGGATGAATTGTACCATGCAATTGTAATATTTGGATTAGAGTTCGTCACTTGCCACTCAAAGGTGTCGTTTACTTTGAAAGGAAAATCTGAATTTGCACTGGTTTTAAAGCCAGTCAATATCAGCAAGACAATCAAACTGAGAATTAGCCATTTACTTC
>WAPZ01000189.1 GCA_015520535.1 Candidatus Heimdallarchaeota archaeon | reverse complement strand
TGTGATGATAAAAGATTCACCAATATAAGCCATTTCAATTATCATTCATTCAAAATGGAATATCAATTAAATTCAATGCATTTAATAACTTTTTTAATTATGTTGACACGTGAGTATTTTGATGACATTACAAAAAACTAAGAGGTTTACAAAAAGAAGGAAGAAAATCTTAAAGACGATCGCTCTAATAGTCATAGGAATGCTTTTTTTTAGTGGAACATTCTCAGTTATGGTCTTCTCCTCACCGTTCCATCTTTCTAAAGAAAGAAACGTTTCTACCTTACAATATATTGAACATGAACCGATTGTAATAGAAAACGAGACCGCACTTCAAAAAATAGCAAGTAGCGGTGATGGTTCACGTTCAAATCCATTTTTAATAAGTAGATATAATATTACCAGCAACCAGAATGCATTACTTGTAATTAAACACACACGAAGCTATTTTATTCTTGAAAATTGCACGTTAGATGGCATTTCAAGCACACACTTTGGTATCTATTTATACAATGTATCTCATGCGATTCTTTCTGCAAATATCATTATGCACACCTACAGAGCCATCTACATAGAAAATTCTTCCGATGTCATGGTCCTTCAAAATACCATCACCAATAATACGGCGGCAATCTATAGTTCACGCAGCCTATACGCTTATATATCACAAAATACGATTTCCCACAATTTTCGTGCCCTCACGCTCGTCACTACCAATATGAGCACCGTCACTCATAATAACATCACCAAAAATTCATATGCGGGTATTGAAGTTGATTTTTCTCATAACGTAACAATCACAGAAAACACCATTACCGCCAATCGTCACGGAATAGAACTTTTCTTTTCCGCTGAAAATACCATAACACGTAATTCGATCGGAAACAGCAGAAGTTATGGTCTGCGCGGTTATTCGGCAACTACCAATGTCTTTACCAAAAATGTCGTGTTTTACAGCCAAAAACAAGGTATGCTATTGGACAGCAATTCGTCTCACAATCTCGTCGAATATAATGACTTTATTAGTAACGATCTGGAAAACGATGTGAGAAGCAAAGCGCAAGCACGCGATGACGGAAAAAACAATACCTTTGATCACAATTTTTGGGATGAAATCGTAATTGTTGATCAGAATTCGGACAAAATCGGCGATTTCCCATACCCAATTGATGGTAACGCACACAACGAAGATCCTTTCCCCCGACTCTCACCACTTAATCAGTCTCTTCTGGCTGAACTGCCAAGAAAAAGAACATTACGCTCCCCAATTATAATTCCTACCTTTCTACTCCTATTACTCGGTATAACTGGTGTGGGAAGCATTCTCATTGCCATTAAATTAGACTACATTCGCTCATTTTTAAAATCAAGACAACTCCCAAAGTAAAAAAGATCACAATTAGGTCAAATGCACTCTTACATCATCATGTAAATTCAATCAATCATGCGCCTTACATTTTCGCCATTTTTGAAAAATCTTGTCTCTTTTTTCGAACACAATCACCGCTAATATCAAAAGCGGCATATTTAAGTCCCATGCTCCCACAGCCTCGCCACGATCCAATTTTCTAAACTGATAGTAGCCCCACGCACTTTTATTGCCATCCACTAAACTGATAGTTAGATAAAAAAGATAACAAGGAGTATCACCACAATGCGCCTCTTCTCTCGGCACGACCAACGAATTTTCGAAGACGTCACCAATCACAATCGTCACACTAAAATTTTCGATTGTCCCACCACGGCCGCGCGTGATCACCCAAGTAAAATTAAGCGGTGACGTAGAATTAGCAAAATTCTTAATTTGCACCCAAATCTTGCCACCTCCACCCAAATTATCAAACTCCCTCGTAATTTTCTGACTCTGATTTCCTAAATAAAAAAAAGCTTCTTCAAACTCTCGAATCCACCCATATTGTTCCGATTGCGTTGCCAACACACCGGGCATGGTAGGAACTACCACGCTTAGCATACCTACCAACACACAAACCAGAAAAATCAGCTTTCTTAGCTGAATCGGATTACGACTCACCTCACACCACCTTCTTATGTTCCGCTCTCTTTCTCTCACGCACGGCGTTTTTACTACATCATTGACCGTGGAAAAAATAGAAGTGCTATCACCATCAGTACAGCATTAAATAGCCATAATCCATCCCTTAACCAACTCTTTTCACGGTTACCTACACTTCGTTTCAAATTCGTCTCAAATCGACGCGTATAAACGGGAAGAAAAAACACAACACACAATCCTACAGCTACCAACTCAATTACGACGCAAAAAACCTCGATAGGGAACGACACCACAAATGACGGCAAAAACCAGCCCTCAAAAACTATATATGGCGCCCAAATCCAATTCCAAATCATCCAAAACACTTTTTCAACCACAAATTCCACAAACAACAAATAACTAACACTACTGTAAATCATACGCGCCCAATCTTCGAAATAAATTATACCCACCGCTGAAATCAACACCATAACCACAATGACAACCATAATACCTACAATGAACCACCAATCCCTATACTGCCGCAAATCAAGTCCCAATAAAACCCCAACCACATACCACACAACCATACCATCCATACCCACCGCTATAAACCGTTCCGGAACTCTGACGGCCAAAAATGCTGTCACATTATCATTCACACTCTTCATCGACGACCGTTTCATCTTGAACTGCCTATAAGCCCAAAAAAAGAAAAATGCCGAAAAACCTAAAAAAATCGTCACTACTATCTTCGGAAGAAATGCCGAAAAACCTACATCCTCCTCGCGAGAAAACTTGATCAGCCGGACAAACTCTAAAAACTGAAAAAGAACCACACCTAAAGCAACTATACCTAATACAACAAATAAAAACTCTAGCTGCTCCGCTTCACGCTCTTTAGGCTTTATTTCTACGAAAGGCATAGGTTTCACTATCTATTTTGATAAAACAAATTGGAATACTCACATCTTTAGATTAAACAATAAATTTTCAGCGTCGCTTTACTGTCTACAACTGCCACTTTTTAGGTATATATTAATTTGTCGGAATAAGAAATAACGAAACTGATAAATTAAAATCATCCCGTATTAAGCACATTTTGCTTCAGTAACACAAAAAATATTAAAAAGAACCCCACAAAATGAGAGGAATAACACACAATGTTAACGCAATTTGGCTGGAAAACACCCAAGGAAGTTTTTTATAACACTAAACCAAGTTATTTGTCAGCAAAGGTTAATATTTTGACGAAAAGCATTACCCACCAGACAATTCTTTCTCGGATCGAACTAATTACAAACTCTAAAACGCGTGGCGACCCAAAAATTTACTGGGAAAAGACTACATTACATAAAGAACTATGGGAACGCATTATTTTCAATTACCCATATCTAATCACCTTAGAAACTGATAACATCAAATATGCCACCTTTTGGGAAACAACAAATTGCATAGAAACTCACTATTCAATAGAACACCTCATAAATGTATCAAAACAATTCAAAGTAAAGACATTGCATCACAAAACGCAAAACATTCACGGTGAATTGATTATGGGAACAATTCCAGAATGGATGACTCTTGCAACTTCAATCAAAATGAATAAAAATATCTGGTTTGAAATCAGCTGGTGGAGTATCTATCTAAAACAAATACATGGCTCACATGAACTTCTATATATTACAAATAACGATGTGTTCGCCAAGGAGTTTTTTACTCAACTTAAAGATGCTTACTTTGATTCCGATGACTGAGGGTTTTTCGTTGTTCCGCTAAGTTGAAGGCTTTGACAAAAACGTAAGATGTCATCAGCAAGAACTGGTATCACGCTTCGATACCCTAAGGTATCAAGCATCTCTTTTAATTTATCAACATGCTTTTCCTCAAAAACTATTATCACCCCATACTGACAGTATTTTTCTAAATAATACGCATTTGCAAGAACATGTTCCCAACGACCACCACGTCCAATATTGTGTTCGATCTCAAAGCCATAAAGTGGATAAAAACCATCGGGATTCAAAGATGACGCCCAAATATTGGTTCCATAATCCGGATCCAACTGTCTCATACTTTCCAACAAAACGTCTTCCGATTTCAGTAATGGAATACCCCATACGTGACTTATTCTAGCTTCTGAAAACCAAAAACGATGGTTTTTAATCACATTGCGTGGTGTTTGGGGATCATATGAAGAGACTTTTCCAAAAATACGTTCTAGGACACTCTGGATGACAGCGGCGCAATTTTGGGAAAAATTTTGATACAATTGCATTAAATGGTGATAAAACGCCTTTACTACAGATGGTTGATAGGGACGGCGATCTATAAAACCAAAATGGTTCGCAATATCTCTTAAGCACTCATGAACAATATTGACTCTTGGATTTTGAGAAGGACTCCTACTTTGAATAGTAGAACTTACTTGATATCTCTTTATCGGACCTGTTATTCTACTAGCTATATGATTACGTAAAACGGGCACTTGCGTAGCGTCTACTCCAAAATAAGTCCCATAGCCGCCAAACTGCTGGTATGACCGAATTATTTTCTTGATCCGATCATATAAATTCTTTTTAGAATCACGACCACTTGAGATATCCACCAAAAAAACACCGCGCCTAACTCGTATTGCCTCCATTTTCATTAAATTTCCCGTTTGAATCTTCGTAGTTGGATCATGCTCCTCTATTTGACATCCCCATACGGGAACTGTCACATTGTTTGAGATTAACGTCTTTAACTGTGTTCTTTTCCAAATTAAATCCCAAAATGCCTTCCAGTCTCTAATTTTCGTTGCATCACGGCTAAATGGGAGATCCAATCCATATACATGAGTCGGCATCAACTCGCCCATTAATTGCGTCCCATCAATTAACGAAATCTGCGGTACGTCTCTAAAACCTAATATATGAAAAATTTGCTGTAGTATGGAAACGAAACTCACAATCTTCACCATCCGACGGAACTCAGTATATAAAATTTTAAAGTTTTTAGATAAAGCATTAAAATCCCTAGTCTTCATAAATAAAG
>WAPZ01000188.1 GCA_015520535.1 Candidatus Heimdallarchaeota archaeon | reverse complement strand
GTTGCGTCCCTTAAAAAGAAAATATAAAGCTTTTTGTAATTTCCCTCTTTATTTTTATCTTTTTTTTGAAACAAATGAGGATGAAAAATGAACCAATATAATGAAAAAGTCGTAAAGGCTTTTGAAAAAGCCGGCATCAAAATTAAATTGCTCTTATTTGAACCAAATTCAACAAAAACATCCCAAGATGCGGCGATGAAACTTAATTGTAATGTTGCTCAGATATGTAAATCCATAGCTGTCATGTCTGGGGATTCACCTATGATTATTCTAACATCGGGAAAAAATCGTGTAGATTTCAAGAAAATCAAGGCGTTTACTGGGAAAAACGTGCGTTTGATGAAACCCGCCGAAGTCAAGGATGTGTTGGGGTTTGAAATTGGAGGAGTTCCACCGTTTGGTCATGATGTGTCAGTTCTAACGCTTATGGACGCTGATCTTTTTGAATATGATATTATATATGCAGCTGGGGGAACTGCAGACAGTATCATTCCAATTTCCCCGAAGTTACTCCGTGAAATAACTAAAGCCCATGTTATGGATGTTAAAAAATAAAGAACTCTTTTGTGACATTAAAAAATGGAAAACGCACATTTTTATTTTTTTTAAAGCCCCCCTATCAGATATTTAAGCATCCATAAAGAGAAGTACTTGGGTTGAAATTAATGATGCAAGAATATAAATGGTTCCATAAGGATAAAACAATTTGGCATGAAATTAAAAAGGATTTTAAAGATATGTTGAGCAAATTAGACTTTAAATACGTGGGAACAATTAAAAAACCGCAATTTATGGCTGAATACGAAAGCACTACTCATGATGCTTTTATCAAAATCATTGGGAAAAAAAGGTGAATAATGGATTTATTCGTGGGCAGCAACATTTAAATCGTGCGGCGGGAAAAGTTCCAACGCAACTGTTTCAAAACAGATTCCAGAAGTAGCTGGATTGAAAGATAATGGGTTCGCCATGACCCGGTAACAAATGCTCCAAATCATAATGGGCGCGTTTTTTGATAGAGTCACGATGCTCTTTAGGATCAGTATTATAGGTATCGGGCATTGGACCCAATATCCCATCTCGATTTTGTAAACTATTTCCAGCAATAAGTACGCTTTTTTCTTGTGTTAATAAGGCAATACTGCCTAACGTGTGCCCAGGAGTATGGATAACGAGCAATCCTTCGAAGATTTCACCATCTTTTAGACTGCGATCGACACTCACGGCTTGATGCCTCAATGGTCCTTTGGGATATTCTTTTTCTTTTGTGATATATGGTATTTCGATTTCGTGTGCTAAAATAGTAGCTTCAGTTTTTTCTTTTAAAGTGGCAAGTCCACCAACATGATCCGGGTGAGTATGGGTTATTATAATGAACTCTACATCTCTTGGCTGATAATTAAATTCTTTTAATGCCTTTAATATTTCTTTTGCCTCAGAATCGGCACTGGTGTCTACTAATATTAGATGTGAGTCCACTACTAGTGCACTCGTGGCAAACGTTTCAATCGAATAAATACCATCTACTATTTTCATTTTGTCAACCTCAATTTTGTTGTTTTGGTTATTCTTTCCATTTTTATTGTCAAGAGGTATATTTTCAGAAAATATTAAAAAAATGGCGTTTAAGACAAATTTCAGAAAAATAAATAAATTTGCCCGTGCGTTATTTATCTTTAAAGATTTTTAAAAAATAAGCATAGAGATTTAAACTGGGTGTTGACGCCACTATTTGAAACAATAAAAAAAGGGAATGTGATTGCCGTGCCTCCTCTCATTGAAGCACACAATTTGACTAAGATCTACAAATTAGGGGAAGTAACAGTCGAAGCGTTACGCGGAGTAGATTTATCCATATATGACGGCGAATTTATTGCCATTATGGGTCCCTCTGGTTCTGGCAAAACAACATTGCTGAACATGCTGGGAGGAATTGACCGACCAACAAGTGGTTCTATAATTTATCATATTAAGAAAGGGAACAAAGAAATTTCTGTAGATATTGCCCGATTAAGTTCTCCACGTTTGACTGACTTTCGGCGAAAGTATTTTAGTTATGTATTTCAATTTTATAGTTTAATCCCGACGTTGACTGCTAAAGAGAATGTTCAAATAATGATGGAATTAGTTGGGATTCGGGGAAGAAATCTAAATGAACGCGCTGAATATTACTTAAAAGAAGTTGGGTTAGCTGAAAGAATGAATAATTATCCATCACAATTATCGGGAGGCGAACGACAACGCGTTGCTTTGGCGCGAGCACTAGGGAAAAATCCGTTGGTATTATTTTTGGACGAGCCGACGGGACAGTTAGATGAAGAAACCACGCTACATGTTGGTGAGGTTATTCGGAATGTCAATATAAAACATGGTAAGACTATAATTATGGTGACTCATGATGTGGAATTGAAACCATTTGTAGATCGCGTTCTACACATGCGTTCGGGGAAAATCGTTGATGAAGAGATAATAAATAAGCAGAAGATTGAAAAAATCCGTAGTCAAGAATCAGTTACAATAACAGCGTGATTGTCAATGCTTTTGTTGAGTAAAAGAGTGTTTCTTGCCATTGTTCGGGATTTATGGCATCGTAAAGCCCGTAGTTTAACTGTTATCTTTACTGTTTCATTAGTTGTTGGATTTCCCGTTGCTTTTCTGAGTTTAGGTGATTCTTTAATTGCGTCAATTGAGGAGGAAGATTACCAGCAGCATTTATCTCAGATCGAATTATTTATACCTGTTGGGACTGAGACTCTCATTGAGGACTTAGATCAACAATTTCATCCTTTAGAAATCGAAGGACGAATTAAATTATCGGGAACACTTCACTTAAATACGACAAATGGGATTGAAAATCATCGAATTCAAATTGTGAGCTTGCCACCATATGGATTACCGTCGGTCAATCGTCCACGACTGATTAAAGGGTCATTTTCTGGCTCAGATGGCGTTGCTGCTATATCAGAATCTTTTGCGCGTGCTGTGGGAATTCGCCTTCGTGATTTCATTTCGGTTAAGGGATCGAACCGTACGATGACGTTCGAAGTTACAGCGTTTGTAGAATCGCCTGAGTTTATGGGTTATGAGATTTCTGGGCAAGGTTTTATTTTTGTGAGCCATAACGATGCGGCCAAATTGTCTGGGTTGTATAGCAATCTTCCTATTCGTTTAATCAACAATATTGTGCTCTATTTTGGAAATCAATACAATGATACCGAAATCGAAAATCTGGCGTTTGACATTAACAAATATTTGGAATCAGACGATACTCGATCTAATGATCCTTATCTGGTTGTATTATCCCGTAAAAGTTCGATACGAACGTCTATGAAGAATGGCACCGATCTTATTGCCAATTATATGGGTGTTTCTTCCTTGTTTGCTATCTTAATATGTGGATTTATCATTTTTATCGTGATGAATCGGTATATTTTTGAACAACGAAAGTTAATCGGCGTGTATTTATCTTTTGGCTTTACTAAATTTGAAATTCTTTTTATTTTCATCGGGAGAACGATTATTTTAACCTTTTGTGGCATTTTTTTAGGCACATATTTTTCATATCTTATTCTTCAATTCATGCTTGAGCAAATCACTCACCAGTGGGGTATTGGATATATTGTACTAATAATTTCGCCACCAACATTATATCAAGCCTATATATTGGCATTTCTGAGCACACAGTTTTTTTCTTTCATTCCGGCATGGCAGGCTGCTAATTTAACTCCGTATGAGGCACTTCGACAGGTAAGAAAAGATACAACACCAACAAAAAGTTATCTGAACAAAATAATTAATTTTTTCCCCAGTTTGGCGAAACTGGCAGCAAGAAGTCTTATTAGAAATCGCATACGGACGTTTCTGACAATGGTTGCCATTATTTTGTCGATGTCATTTTCAATCGGACTTTTAG
>WAPZ01000187.1 GCA_015520535.1 Candidatus Heimdallarchaeota archaeon | reverse complement strand
AATTTAAGTTGTATAACGACGATTTAGCGTGCAAGAAAGTATTACATAAGTAACGTTTTGGTGAATCAAATGTATAAAAGCGCATATATTCTAAAAACAGTTCTCTTAGGAGATGCCGGAGTCGGAAAAACAAGTCTAGTTCAGCGTTTTGTTCATGATCGATTTGAAAAGCAATATTTATTGACGGTTGGATTAGATGTATCTACCAAAGTAGTGACCGTTAATTCAAAACGAGTAACTCTCTCCCTACATGATATTGGCGGGCAAAAACGCTTTCAAGACATTAGAAGTACTTTTTTCCGGGGCGCACAACTGGCATTACTAGTATACGACTTAACACGTCCAAAAACACTTGAAAACATTCAATCGGTTTGGTACCCTCAGCTCAAAAAATACGCAGTGACCGCACGTGGCGAGCCGATTAACACCGTTTCCATTCTTGTCGGCAATAAAGCCGATTTAATTGATTATATTGCGGTTTCACCAGCAGAAGCAAAAGAGGTCGCCGAAAATATAGGGGTAATTGATCATATCATCACGTCAGCAAAAACTAATAAAAATGTAGATGAAGCGTTTACACGTTTAGCAACGGCATATTTAGAGCAATATTTTTCAAAGATTAACAAATAGAAATTATATTACGAAAACATTTCATTTTTTACATCATAATTCAAATTGATTGGTGGATTATCATTGGAGGAGCCTATACATATTATTAACCCAACATTTAATACGGATTTACCGTCTCCGTTTTCTTATGTCCCCTATGAACTTTTACAATCTTATGAAGAAGATAAGGAAAAAATGCGGATCTTAATAAGAACTTTTTTGCTAAATGATACGTGGTGGGATATTTACATTCTTGAAAAAACCGTTATATCTAAGCAAATACTGCATAATTTGGCACGACAATTTAATGGAGAAGCTTATCTTGCCCCACTCAAGAAATTATTGAACACAAAAACGAAAGTAAATGGGTTCTTATATCCGTTTATATTAGGAGAACAAGAAAAATATTATTTAATTGCGGTGATTTTTACCTCAAAATCACCCTATTTAAGAATTACACTACGTTACTTATTCAGAAAAGACGATCAACGCTTTTTAATGGAAAAACCTATGATTCAATCCGGCAACTTAGGGAAACGCTTGAATAATAAAGCGTTAACTGAAGTCAAAGATGTTATAGGAGAAGCTGCATACAATATATTAGTAAACGAAATTCTTAACAATCATGGAAAACGGAAGGTTAACGTTTCCCCCTTTAAGGTTAATGAATCCTTTTTGCGGAGTTTAAAAAAGCGTGAAGAAATAATTATTAAAAAATTAAAAATTGCGTTGACGAACGAACACGAGCTTGATTTACCCGTTCAGTATGTGTCCCTTGAAGGAAATAACGTGTGGATAGGCATTGATACGTATGTTGACCGTCAAGAGATAGAAGGACTTAAAAAATTTGTTCATCAAGGAAGATGGATCGCTATTGAAACAAAAAATATCGTAATTGACACGCGTTACGGGGTTTCGTTTCATAGCTTCGATGTTCAAACATTAGATGAATTATATAGCCTTCTAAAGGATGATGGCAAAAAAACTGCCACAACCACGTAAAGTAGGTGATCTACAAAGTGCAAATTTTTGTATTTCATGATTTAGATGTTCTTAACGATGACAATCTTCTTTTAGAGACAATAAGAAGACCGCAAGTTCTTGTACGCAAAACAAGAAAAAACCTATCATTAAATGCAATAAAGCGTGATCTTGATCTTACAAATGTATGGTGGGAAACCATTAAAACAAACACATTACCGGATGTAGACCGCTTAGAACAAATGATAACACATGAATCAACTCGTAGTGTGGAAAAAAACAAAATACTAAATACAAAACATTACATTACACCAATAAAAAAGTTCTATAATAGCAAAGCTAATGTTAATGCACAAATAAACACCTATCTAATGAAAAATCCAGAAACTAACCATTTTTTTGTGCTGACCGTTATTAACTTTATTAGTCGCTCCTTTAAATTAAATTTAACCTTTCGTTATCTTTTTACACCCCATTCAAAAATAATTCTCCAGCATTATCCCAAACTCAATGAAAAGCCACGCGTCAATGAAAAAATTCTCAAAATCTTCTCGGATGTATCCACAGAATTAATCACAAATGAAATCGTCCCACGCTTTTATCAATCTGAAAGGACTAAAGCCAATAACGGGAAAAATTTACTATCTCCTCTTCCGTTGCGTGGACTTATATTTAGAGATTTAAGAACAAAAAAAACATATCCACTTACAAAACTGAAAATTGTCAGTAATTTAGAAGTCTCTGGTGTTAAAGGACTAGGTGC
>WAPZ01000186.1 GCA_015520535.1 Candidatus Heimdallarchaeota archaeon | reverse complement strand
TTTTCAAATAACTCACAAAAAAGTCAATACTGGTCATTACCGCTGTTGTAATTAATACATCATCAATAAAAAATATCACATTTCCGATAAGAATTGAAATAACAGCAAACGTTTCGATTCGTGTACTTCTTTCCTTTACCAACCCATGTGTTTTTCTTATAACGAAAAAAGCAAAAGAAAAGGCATAAATGCCACTTAAATAACTGATATGTGACACGATAGACATGGTATAGGTTTCTTTTAACAGGCCAACGAATTCTAAGAAAGAAACAGCAGACCCTATCGACAATAAACTAAAAATAGGAAGTATTCGCTTCATAGGTGGAGTTATTGACTCCAAAAATTCATAATGAAGATACCAAAGGAAATAGAGGAAATTTAACAGAAAAAAAAGCGATAAATGTAACCGAATCCGGAGCGAATCAGAATGATAGAGAGAATAGGTAAGATAATCAACATTATAGATTACGGTGGTTAAAACACCAAAAAAAATAGCAAATAAGAGAAAATAACTGTGCATTCCATGCTTATAATGTTGATAAAGCATAATACCAAAAATAATTACAAGTGACATCATTATGAGGAATCGAACCATAAAATCCGGCGTAAGAATAATTTCAATCATACTGCTTCCGCTCATGTCTGCGACATTGAGTACGCAAATGCTAATAACTGGCAAAAAATAATCACGACTCTTTTCTTAGCAAACCTATATTAATGTACTCGTCTCGTCCATGGCATACTGGCTATCTCTTTTTGATGTGGTTACGGATTACTTCACGAAAATCGTCACATATAACTCTATAAAGTAGTCTTCTATAACTGAAAAATGGAAGTACGTTTTTGTTGACGCGATATTTTCCACTCATCCATTAAACACACTGTTCTTAATTGTATTAAGTGCAACTTCTTTTGATGTTACTTTTTACTGGCGGAACGACTATTTTTTCTTAGTTTTTTTAACAAACGAACCTGCATAGCTAAAAAAACAATTGCCAAAAAACTATAATTGAATCTCCACAAAATCTTTGAGGATTTTGGCAGCGTAGTTTGTTCGGATTTTGGGGAAAAGGGCCAATTAGGATTTCTTATAAATACAAATGGACCTTGGAAATTTTCACCACCGGACGCTAAGATATATGGTCCGAAACTAGCGGACCTGTAATTTTCGTAATCTTTTGGATTGGGTATGCGTTCCCACACGTTGCGTGACACGATGGGAATGTAGGTATCTTCAATGGCAAATATGCTGTGTGAGAGGGAATATATTTTAACGGTTAAGTTTGTTGGCGTCTCAATCCAATCGGGATCAATAAAACCGTTTCCACTATCCACTAATATATCGAAAAGCGCTGGTGACTGTGTTTTTCTGATGAGTTCAAAGGAATATTTAACATCGTCAGCAGTTAAGGGCTGTTGATGATTGTAAAGATAGAGATTGGGATGAAGAGTAAAAGAAATTTCTTGCACTTTTACTGTCAACATTGTGTCGGTGACGGGCGTGTAATTCACAAGCACAGTATCATTGGCAAGCACAATACGTTTATAATTAACATCGTGTTTAAAGGGCAATGTTTTGGTGACAATGGTACCAAAACTAAGTGAATCCGCAAGCCAACCTATATAATCTAATGTATATGGGGATCGAACCCAAAGTGGCGGATAAAGGAGTGTCAGAAAGGGATGTCCCCATCCCATCCATGGATTAAGACTCCAAGGGGTAGAATCAATACTTTGAATGAGAGTTCCGCCCACCTTTTTTTCACCTTTTGGATGTACTTTAAGCCAACTCCAAAAAGTAAATGTACCTTCACCGCGTGTAGTAACCCACCCTTCTAATTTGTCCACTCGATAAAAAGAGACTATCGGATAATTATATAAGACGACCAAAGGTTGTTCGTTCCACAAAATAAGTTGAGCTTTATATGCAGCTTCTTCAACGGCAGAAACATTAGAACTGGTTAAAATAATGTTAATAAGATCGTTATAAGTCGAATTACACCACCGCCACAATGAAAGTGAAGACGAGCAATCTTCTGTAAAGTAGGTAAGAATGTCTAAATTTGGTTTTAAATGCATTAAACTAAGAAAAACTGAATTATATTCCCCATCCCTTAATTTTGCTAGAAATGTACCTAAAGTAAAATAGTCTAACTGCACACGGATTCCTAAAGAGGCAAAAGTATTAAAAATTTCTTTAAATATAAGAAAATCCTCCGTTGATGTAATACCTACATTTATTACAGAAACATTCTT
>WAPZ01000185.1 GCA_015520535.1 Candidatus Heimdallarchaeota archaeon | reverse complement strand
TTTCCACCATTACTTTTCGTATTTCCACAAAATTTACTCGTATTCTATGTCTTTGCCGCATTTTTTTCTCTTATTGTTGCTGTTATTTCCACCTGCCTCTATGTAAAACGCCGTAAGACCCTTAATCTCTTAAAAGTTGAATAAACAACAATCTCCTCTCTTTTTTCTATAGTATAGAATTGAGCTGTGTTTATGCTCAAGAAAATCGCTTGATTTAAGCTGCCATTGACGATTTAATTGACCTATATTCTTTCTTAATACCGCAACCGCCGCTAAGAACTGGTTGACAAAGGATTCAAAAATAAGAGATGCATCATTGTTAGCTTCGTAGTTGAACTAATATTTATTTATATATTCCAAATGAGCAAATTATATTGTCTATTAAGAGGATTTTCCAATAGGCTTTTCAGAAAGGTTAGTGACGTTAATAAGAGGGATAGAGTGCTGACATGGTATGCGGCTGGGTGTTAATTGAGAAAGGCTCGGAAATGAAAGAACCGATTGAAAAAAGCAATGCTCTCTGTTCTAGGAAACATTGAAAGTAACAGTAATTCCGCAAGTACCTTAAACTGTCTTTTATAAAAACAGATATTTTTTAAAATCTTTTTTGTCGGTATTATAATTTTACTAACGGAACTACTGAAGTAACGCACATCTTTATAAAGAAGTGAGAACAAGCTTAGAATTGGATAGCATGTCAAAAATGACGTGTCATGAATCGACTTGCAGATTGGGTTCGTCATGACTTCATTACGAGATGAGAATGATACTAGGCGCCATCATTCCCAGCAATACGACATCACACTAAAGGACATTACCGCCGAAACGGGTATCACGTTGGTATCCGAATTCTTGAAGATTCCTATTGTGAGTTACCGGGTGCTTGCTACGGAACTGGTTACCGTAGAAAGCCGTGAACTTGATTACGTGTTTGAGGTTCGTACACCTGACGAGACGTTCATTCTTCACTCGGAATTCCAGTCGAAAAACGATTCTGAAATGCCCAAGCGCATGTTAGAATACCATGGGCGGTTGTACCGTCATCATGGGAAGCCCGTGATCTCCGTGGTGGTATATCTTGGAAGTGCACCCCTACGAATGAAAGACACCGTGGAGTATACTACGCCATGGTGCACTTTAGCCTTTCGGTACACAATCATTGTCCTTAATGAATTAAATCCCGACCAGTTCTTGACACAAGAGTCTCCCGATGCGATTGTGTTAGCCATTTTGGCAGGAAAAAATCCGTCACGGGAACTCGTGAAAACGATTCTCACTCGACTCCAGCAAGTGGTACCACAGGAGCAGCTCGAGACATATCTGTTGAAGTTGGACATGCTCTCCCAGTTGCGGGACTTAAGTCCCGTAATACATGAGGAGGTGAAAAAAATTCCCTTGAAAGTTGACGTGCGTAAGTTATTGGGATATCAAGAAGGCATGAAAGAAGGCATGAAAGAAGGCATGAAAGAAGGCATGAAAGAAGGCATGAAAGAAGCGCTTCGTGAATCAATCATGCGAATCGTGCGGAGAAGATTTTCTCCGGACCTCAACACGCTTGCTGCCGTGAGGAAAGCCTTAAATTCCTTGGATGACCCGCATTTATTGGAGGTAGCCGAAGATCTCGCGTTAACGGTGTCATCTCTTGACGAGTTGCTTCACCGCTTCGCCGAGCTTGGAGATTCTTCGTGAAAAAATAACACGAATTCTCTTATGACTGCCAATTTTTCTAGTTCATTTATGAGATAGTTGGTAATGTGTGTTTGCGTGTTTCCAAATAAAATATCGAAACATGTTTAATACAAATGGCTGTTTTGGCAAATTAAGCCACAACTTGGTATGAGTTGGGAATATAAAGGAACACAAACCTAAGAATTTCTATTTTACAGATTTACGGCGTAAAAGGCACGGTCATACTACTACAAGGAACACCAAAGCCCGTTTTATATACAATTATGGAAAATACAACTAATATAGAACTAATGGAACTCAAAAAAATGTCGGGAACTCTCATTATAAGCTTGTCACCTTCTTAAAGAAAAAGTAGCTAAAGCTGTGGGAAAACTCCAATTAAGATTACGATTCTTTCAGCCTTTTTTTCAGACGTTTTTTATATTGTTCGACGCGTTCACGGAGCGATACTGGAAGTCTGTCCATTGTCTGCCCATTAACTATAATTAAATTGCCACTCCCTTTTGTATCTTTTAGAACTATTCCAACATTCCAGGTTTTTTCTAACCATACTGAATCCCTTAGTAGGCTCTCGTCAACTTCTAGATAATAAATGTGGCCACCAGCATGCCAAAAACTTGATGACTGCCACGTAATTTTCTCTATAACCCACAACCATGCATTTCCTACTTTTTCTTCGAATTTTTCTGCAATTACTTTCTCTGAAACCTCTTTCCAAGCATCTTTCTCCCATATGTGAACACGTTTGTTCTTAGTCACTACATAAACATGCTTGTCATCAGCATATACTCCCATCACACCTTCTTTCGCAATTTTTAACACTGTTATTTCTTTACGTGCCATTTTTGAAAACACATGCAGTAGTCCCTTTGATGATGCAACATATATGTATTCTAAGTCAGCATACACTCCAAATACGTCTTCAATGGTCCCGTTAAGAATCATAGCTTCTTCATACCTCTCTTTAAAAAGTAACATAATCTTGTTATCCTTATATGGCACATAAAGATATTTGTTATCAACAAAGATTCCCCACCCATATTCTGTTGGAGTTTCGATGAATTTGACTATTTTAAAGGTCTCTTTATCCCTTACATATAGTATTACTCCTTCATATCCCTCTGCGGTATATATATGACGCGAATCGGCAATAAGACTGTGTACTTGAGCTCCGTCAGCGTCCAATGTTATAATCTTTTCTAAGTTCTTTTTGTGCCATACTTCTATTCGTGCATTTTTTCGCATTAATTCCATTTGATTATCTACTGCCGCATATATAAACTTATTATCTGAAAACACGCAACTTGTATGCCATTCCGAACCTCTTAACCTATCTTTTAGCGAAAAATCTCCTTTATTCCAAATACAAACAGTTCTATCAGCAGAAGCAGAATACAGATTTTCTTCATCAGCACACAACGCCATCACTTTATCTGTGTGACCGGCTAACTCCTTTTGCTTTTCAAATGAACTACGGTTCCATACATAAATTTTTCCATCCTTTTGTGCCGTATAAATATGGTTATCATCACCATGAATGCTACAAACCACTCTATCATGCCCTCTAAGCGAAGCTATATCTTCAAACTTTTCTTTTGACCACACTTTCACTGTAGCATCCTTTGATGCACTATATATATTATTTTCATCTATATACACCGCATTTAACGCAATTTTTTGGTCATCTAAAAGCGCAACTTCTTGAAACGTTCGTTTGTCCCACACTCGCACGGTAGCATCATGGGAGGCGGTATACAGATATTTTGCATCCACGGCTACCCCACTCACTGCGTCTGTATGTCCCCGCAATGTTGCGACTTCTTGAAACGTCCGTTTATCCCATATCCGCACGGTAGCATCATGAGAGACGGTATACAGATACTTTGTATCCACGGTCACGCCACTTACTGCGTCTGTATGTCCCCGCAATGTTGTAACTTCTTGAAACGTCCGTTTATCCCACACTCGCACGGTAGCATCATGGGAGACAGTATACAGATACTTTATATCCACGGTCACGCCACTTACTGCGTCTGTATGTCCCCGCAATGTTGCGACTTCTTGAAACGTCCGCTTATCCCATATCCGCACGGTAGCATCATGGGAGACAGTATATAGATACTTTGTATCCGCAACCACGCCACTTACTGCGCCCGTATGCCCAACCGAATATTTAATGAGAATTATTGCTGTTGGAAATTTATTTTTATTCATATTCTGGTGTAATATCATTTTCAAACCAATTCTTCAGTAATTGAACAATAATTTAATAATAAAGCCATAGTAC
>WAPZ01000184.1 GCA_015520535.1 Candidatus Heimdallarchaeota archaeon | reverse complement strand
TAAGAGACAGCTAAAATATACAAATCAGAACAAGAATTAAGAAAATTAAAAGAAGATTTTAACGAAGAGGAATTACAAAACACCAAAAAAACCCTAAACGAAAAGCAAAAGGAACAAGAAGTTTTAGGAAGCATTATTAAAGACTTACAACAACTAAAAAAATTATTTGATGACCTAGAAACGAAAAAAGACGAATTAACAAAACATAAAACGGAATACAACAAGATTAGAAAGCAATTTGACGAAGATCACTTTATTTCTGTTGAAAAAGAACTAAAAACGCAGACAAATGAACTCACTAAGACTAAAGAACAAAGAAAATACCTAGAACGAACGTTAAACGAAAGAAAAAATCGATTAACGGAACTTCTAAAGGCTAAAGAAATTCTCAAGCAGGCAAAAATCAAAAAAGTTGAATTCGCAAAAAAACTGCACCTTACACAGAATCTACGCTCCTTTTACCGTGAAATCCAACCTTACATGAGACAACAATATGTATTCAATATTTCATACATCGCCACCCAATTTTTCAAAGATATTCTTGGTGACGAAAGTGAATACGACGAAATTGAAATCGATGAAAACTATGAAATATTTATTCGCCATTATGGAAACCGAGAAAAAATCTCTCTCCTAAGCGGTGGTGAACAAGTCGCGGCATGCCTTGCCATAAGAATTGCGATTGCCCATATTCTCGGCAAACAAGACCTCCTTCTCATCGATGAGCCAACCGTTCACTTAGATGATGAAAGAAGAAATGAGTTAGTCGACCTACTTGGAAATCAGCGTTTAGTAGCGCAAACCATTGTTGTAACCCACGACGACGAATTTAAAAACCATGCCGACCGACTGTTACGCGTCAACAAAAAAGATGGTGCATCAACTATAGAAATCACTGCATAACCAGTCCAATGACCCAAAACTTTTTAATTCAGAGGAAAAATTGTCACTTGAAAAAAATGAGCACACACCAATCTTTTCTAACTCCATTAATTCCCGGCCTCGTATGGCACTCCCTCGGTTTCGGTATAGAAAGCAATGTCTATATCATAATATCAAACAATGAGGCTTTAATAGTAGATACGGGGTTTGGCTTCGACCCTCCACCATTGTTCGGACTTAATTATGAAGGAACACGAAAGATTTTTCAGAAAATCGTCAAAAAATTTCCACACGCCAAAATCTGCCTCACCCACGCCCATATTGACCACAGCGGAAATTTGATGGCTACCGCATTAGAAAACGAACTGGAGATCATTGCCCATACAATAGAAGCGTCGTTTTTAGAACAAGGAAATGCCCATTATATTAACCCCTTTGGTGGCCTAACGATTAAAAAAATCCCCATTACCACAAAAGTAGAGGAAAATGACACCATAGCTGTTGGAGAGTTGTCTTTCGAAGTATACCATACCCCTGGTCATACTGAGGGATCTATCTGCCTTTATGAACCAAATAAAGGCCTTTTTATAACGGGAGATACCATCTTTCCAAATGGCAGCTTTGGGCGAACCGACTTACCGGGTGGCTCGTCAGAAAAACTCTATCACACGATATTGCGTCTCAGCGAAATATCCCATATTAATGCCTTATTAGCGGGACATAGCCCTCCAATAATAGGAAAAGAGGCAAAAAAACACGTACTAATGGCAAAAAAAGCAGTGGAAATGTATTTTGGAAATTTTATGTAAATATGGCGAGTGCAAGCCAGCCGATTCGAAGGACAAAAGAAGTGTGATATATGCATAAAGAACGGCGTTTTGTAATTGATACCAGCTTATTTACTAATCCTAACGCCAGAAAAGGATTTGGCGACAGCACGATTGAAGCTGTCAAAAATTTTTTAAAAATTGCCAGTAAAACCAGTCATCTAAAATTTTATATGCCCGTATCTATCAAAAAAGAACTGAAAACGTTCTTGAATGATGAAGAAATCCCCTTTCTCGAAGCTATTGTAACAGTCAAAAGTCCCGCACTGTATGAATTACAAGTTCCCGCCGCCGTTGTTTATAAACTAATTGATGAAATTCGAGACCGAATAAATAAAGGGTTACGTGTAACAGAAAAAATCCTACGCAGTGAAAAAGAAGATCTCAGCAATAAAATTCATTATTTACGGCAACGTTATCGAGAAGCCCTCAGAGATGGGGTTATTGACAGTAAAGAAGATTTTGACGTATTAATGTTAGCAAAAGAAGTTGATGCAATTGTTGTAACCGCAGATAAAGGATTAATGAAAATGGCCGAATGGCTGGGCATTGCCTTCTTTGAAGCTGAAAGATTTTACGAATTACTTTCCTACGAAGCAAAAGTAGACTCTACATTCCTCAATCAATCCACATAAGTCCGACCACTCAGAAACTCACGTAGTTTAGCCGTGGAACGCGGATAAATCTTTTCATACACAATTTCGATTCTTCCCTCATCTATGTTTTTTTCTGAAAGCACACGAATAGGTATATATTTTGAGAGCAACTGCTGTAATTCTGACCACGTTTGCTTTGTCATCTGCAACCGATACCTCTCAGCTACTTTTTTTGTCTGAATGGCATCTCTAAGACGACTTAAGATGGACTCACCCATTTTGGAAGTAATTTCCGCAGAGACTTCTTTTTTAACCTCAGTAAGATAACATGCCGCCAAAAAGAAAAGATTTCTAGTTTCCGGTGCTGATTGTTCAAATGCCTTGACCATATGATCCGCAATTGCTCCTATACACGCACTAAATGTTACATATTTGATCCTTGGTGAAAATCCTTGAAGCGACTTAAGAACAATTCCTTCACGATTTCCATTATCCAATGTTTCTAGAATATTAAGGAGTTCTTCATACTCTGCAATACTTTTTTTTCCAAAAACCGTTACTGAAGGCAACGAATAGCGTTTTATCAACTCCATTCGTTCATCGGGCAAAAGTGCCGTCACTTTTTGCTCGGAATCTGCTTTAAAAATATCAAACACTAAAAAACGCGGCTCAAATCCGTAAATTTCTGCTGAAATATGGTTATAAGGATTTGCCCCTATTAATTCGGAAAAAAGCACATAATTTGGATAATCTTGAAAAAATGTGCGAAAATTATCCCGATTTTGAAGCAACTCAGTACTATAAGGGCAAATATACCCGCCCCGAGTAAATGCAAGAATGTTTTCTTTATACCCAACAATTCGGATATTTGCACCATCGACCTTCTCTTCAACAATAAAAGGCTGCTCACCAAATTCCTTTTGTATTGCAGCCCTTAAATTATATGCTCTTTTTAAACTCGGATAACTAGGAATGAGTCGATCCCCCAAAAATACCGTTCCACGCTCATATTTTCTGTGAGTAGATGCCACTCGTCTATAACGAATCGACCTATACGTCAATTCTTCAATTTCAATATCGGCTTTCACTGAACTCATTGGACACCGACTTATTATCCATTCGTTTACTATTTAAATAATTATCAATCTCTCCAAACAGCGAACCTAAACTCAAACACACATTAGAATCATGAAATAGCAAAATATAACGCCAAAAGCAAATGAAAAGTGATTATGAACGCCTATTTGAATAATTAGCATTTTAAAGATCAACATCTGATTTTAGAAAACATAATCATTGGTCTGTCTCTTATACACATCTGCGCTGCCGACGATCTTACGCGTGTAGATCTC
>WAPZ01000183.1 GCA_015520535.1 Candidatus Heimdallarchaeota archaeon | reverse complement strand
CCCGTAATTCCCGAAAAATATCATCAATTAGGCTACTTTCTTTAATATTATCTGGTATCTGCTTTTCAACGTATTCCAATGTGTTTTTGTAGTCTTTAAAAAGACTGGGAAGGTGATATTTTTCAAAGGAAATAAATAATCCGGCATTTTGTATCGGTGCTAATAACGCAAAGAATGAATAGCCAAATTTCAGATACTGCAGTTGTTTTCGCTTTTTTTCTGGATTCAACTGCATAAACGCATCACTTATACCACTCGTCTTCATAATCCAACAAAAATTTCCTTCACTTTCATTTAGAACAGAAATTTCTCTATTTAAATAAGGTGACAATCTTGCAAAAACATTAAATCTGTGAAAAAACAACTAGAAAAATGAAAGACACCCTAAATTATAGTCTTCTCAACCTTGATTTTTATACTATATGGTTATATGAATGTAAGTTAGTGAGAAAGCATGATGCCACCGGGAACTGAAGAAGAATGGGATGAATGTGCGATTTTGTTCACCCTCCGAATGCTGGGAAAAAAATGGATGATCTACATCCTTGCAGAACTGCTCACCTTTGGTGAACTGTATTTTTCTGAAATTCAACGTCACATTAAAGGAAAATACGGACAAAAAATCTCTGCTCGCGTCTTGTCCGATTCTTTAAACCAATTAGAAGAAAAAGGACTCGTTACTCGCCATGTAGAATCGGATAAAAAACCCGTCCGCGTCCGTTATCGAATCACGCCAAAAGGTAATGATTTACTCGTAGTGTTTGGTGCTCTCAAAGGATGGGGCGCAAAATGGGGCGATTTAGCTCAGAAAAAATGCTTTGCCTTCACATGTATTCATAACGCTGTCCCTATCCTAGACCTAGAAAAAGCTTGGTCACTTCTTTATCGTAACGAAGCCACCACATCAGCCACATCCCCCACCGCAAGCGTAAATGAAAACTTAGCCGAAGGAGAATGATAAAAATGAAGATTGGCGTGCAAATCGAACCACAATTCGGGTATTCACTTCAAGATATTATCGAAATTGTACAAACTGCTGAAAAAAACGGCTTCACCCACGCATGGTTCTCCGATCATTTCATTCTTGATGAAAAAGCAACCCACGTCGAATGCCATGAAACGCTCACAACCATGACAATCGTCGCCAGCCAAACATCAACTTTACGAATCGGCTCATTAGTTCTTTGTAATTCGTATCGACATCCAGCTGTATTAGCTAAACAACTGACAACTCTAGATCATTTTTCACATGGCCGATTAGAGTTTGGATATGGAGCCGGCTGGAAAGAACTTGAATATAAAGCCTATGGGATTGAATTTCCTTCCACTGCAACGCGAATTGCAATGTTAGATGAAGCACTTCAAGTAATTAAGAAATTATGGACTGAAGAAAAAGCAAATTTTATAGGAAAATTTTACCAACTCCGCGAAGCAATTCATTATCCAAAACCCGTCCAAAAACCACATCCTCCAATTTGGATCGGAACCATTGAAGCTAAAGAAAAAATGTTGAGCATTATTGCGAAACACGCTGACGGAATTAATATTTCTTGGGCTATTACTCCCGAAAAATATCAAGAGAAATTAGAACGTCTCGAAAAAATTGCCAACAAGTTTAATCGTAAGGTAGAGGACATTAAAAAGTCATGTGGGTTGTGGACACGGATTTACGCTGATGAGGAAGAAAAAACACAAACATTCAAAGAAATGGCAAAAAAAAGAGGAATATCACTCGAAGAACTTCAAAAAAGACTGGAAGGCACACTTCATGGAACCGTCGATGAAATTATGGAAAAACTCCGCCAGTATAAACGCATTGGAATTACACACCTTATTGTAATGTTCCCCTATCAACACGAAAAGGAACAAATACGCCTCTTCTCAAAAATAATTTCAAAAATATGATCAATCCATCACTTTATCAATTAAAAGCCAAAAAGAAAATACAAATCGGCTCAAAATACCACGCTTTCCCCAAATACACGCTTCAAACTCAATTATAACGTCTATATAACGTATATCAGCAGATAATAAACAAATGAACATAAACCTTCATTCCAATTTCCGTTATTATGAAATTTTTGGAGAGATCCCATTTGTATAGGCTAAAAGAAGGGAAACCTGCCAAAAAATGTATAACATTAAATTAACTTTCGTCTTCGGGAACGCTTTTTAGTTTTGCAATAAGTTTGTCAAAAAACGCCAATTCTTCTTGTGATAAATCAGATTTAAATATCTCTTTCAGTAATGCTAACGCTTGTGACTTCCCTAAGGTTTGAACGGCGACGCGCATGGCTTCTTCGGGACCTTCATGTTCGGTGATGAGTTGGAAGGCGACGGCGGGAGAGTATACTTTGAACAGTGTGGTGAAGGCTTTTTTTGCGCCGAGTTGTGCCATGACTTTTTCTAAGCCTAGCATTTCGAGGGCACGAACTATGTCATAGTCGGGCTCTTCTATATGTCGTGCTTCTTTTTGTGCCACCATTTTTACAACCTCTGGGTAAACTAATATTGCTACACCTATAAAATTTAAGTTTTTAATGGATAAAGAATTCTGGTGTTAATAATCCACTTCCGGTAGCAAAAAGAACAATGGTTTCTTGTTTGTCAATACATCCTCTTTCTAGTAGTTTTACAAAACCGGCAACCGTGGCGGCGGCTTCTGGTCCTAGTAAAATGCCTTCTTTTTTTGCCATGATTTTCATATATTTCAAGATATCCTCATCCTTAACGGCTACCGCAGCTCCGTTGGATTCATAAAGGGCTTTTAAGATTAAATAATCGCCGAATGCCTTGGGAACCCGTAGTCCTGCTGCAATGGTAGTTGCGTGGTTCCAAAAAGCTGACCGTGCGTGTTTTTTGTTAAAGGCGTCAACAATTGGAGCACATCCGGTGGCTTGCACCGCGATCATACGTGGTCTTTTGGATCCAATCAGTCCTAGTGCCTCTAATTCTTGAAAGGCTTTCCACATTCCGATTATCCCGGTTCCGCCACCCGTTGGATAAATGATGACGTCGGGTATTTCCCAGTTAAATTGTTCGGCAATTTCGAAGCCCATGGTTTTTTTACCTTCCACGCGATAGGGCTCTTTCAAAGTAGAGACGTCGAACCATCCCAAATCTTTAGATTTTTGCTGAACAATTGTTGCCGCATCACTTATTAGACCCTCAATTAATGTGAGTTTTCCTCCAAAAGCCACGACTTCTTGTTTTATTATGTCAGGTGCATCTTTTGGCATAAAGACGTAGGCATTGGTGTTGCTTGCGGCAGCATATGCACTGAGGGCAGCACCCGCATTTCCAGCAGTTGGAATGGTGAAATTTTTAATGCCTAATTCTACACCTTTTGATACAGCACTACAGAGACCTCGGCTTTTGAAAGTGCCGGTTGGATTTTGTCCTTCGTCTTTTAAGAAAAGTCGTGCAGTGTGATATGTCTTACCTAAATTGTTTAGTTTTAAAACTGGAGTTCCGCCTTCACCGAGCGTGAAGCGATAGTGTGGATTAATTACGGGCATTAATTCAGCCAAACGCCAGATGTTATGGGGACGTTTCTCAAATGTGTATGGTGATAGTGTTTCTTTTGCTTTTTCGATATCATATTGGGCGAATAGGATGTTACCACAACTGCAGATGGTTTGTGGGACGTGTGGATCATGCTTTTTTTTGCAGTGCGTGCATGTTAAATGAGATAATGCGGAAATATGTGCTTTCATTTGAATTACCTCATGTGACAAAAAAATTATGAGTTTTTTTTAGTGATAAAGTTGCATTACATTAACAACATTTACCTAATTAAATGTTATTATGCGGTAATTTGTGAATTTGGTGTGATGACGCATTTTTTCAATTGTGAATCCATGAAAACTTTTTTTAAGTAATTATTGACAAATGGAATTAGTGAGGTGAATTTTAAAATGGCAGAAAATCCGCCGATAACGTCACCATTAATCAAGGAATGGTCAATAAAATTTCTTCAATCGTTAAATGCTGATCGAGAAACGTATTTACAAAAATTTAGGACTGAATATGCACATGTTATCCGTGAAAGTATTGAAAACTCTGCAAAAGCGAGTTATACGCCTTCTGAATTGTATGAATTTTTAAAAGAAGCTCAAAAAAACTTTGAAAAAGAGTTTAATGCCGCCTTAGTTAATTTATCAGTAAAAGGTGTACGACATCTTCGCGTGCTTCTAGAACAAGGAGAAAATGCGATGGATATATTATTTGAGCCGGAAGAAGAGGCAGTAACAGAGAAAGTATCAGAAGTTAAAGTTTCTGCACCGGCAAGAGTTGAAATCAGTCGACATGAATCACCGGTCATGCAAGAAAAGTTAATGAGCACGGCGTTAGAAAAAATCGAAAAATTAGAAGAAAAATTGTCACAATCCTTTAGTGAGATTGAGAAAAAACTGCAAATGTTAGATAAGCAAGCTATTGACTACGAAACACAAGTTCAAAATCTTCAATCTTTGATGGTAGAAATTCGCAAACTCTCCGAAAAATTAGAAAAAGAGCAACAGAAGCTTAGCTCTGAGATTTCCGCGTTCAAAGAAGAGAATCCGAAAGAAACTGAGTTAAACATTGTTCAAGGCGCCTTTGAAGTCGCTACAAATCAATATAAAAAATTGGAAGAGCAACTGAAAAAGTTAACTGAAGAACTGGCTGAAAAAATCGAAAAAATTGAAGCACTCGAAATTCAAACGCCATCCAAGGAGCGTACTGCGCCAGTTTCGATTGAAAAGGTGGTTGACGAGCAAATACCCGATGTTACTATGAGTCCACAAGTGTCTCAGCCGACTACTGCTGAAGAACCTCCATCTCAACCAGAAGTATCTGAGGAAGTGAAAGAGAGATTAGATAGTGAGACTATTGAAGAATTCAAACAAACACTGGAGCAAACGATTATTGGTATTAAGGAGAGTTTAATGGAACCTTTACGAGCCGTTCAACAATTATCACGGATTGAAGAAAAACTGGAAGAAACGCCTGCTATTTCGATGCAAGACACTAGTAGTTCTGAGATTGAATCACTTCGAGTCACTATTCAAAAGTTTAAAGAAGAATTACGCCGTCGTGATCTCATTTTAGAGCATACCCGTAAAGCTTTGTCCTCGAATCCTAAATATGCAGCGCTATGGATTCTTCAAGAATTGGGTGAATTGAAATTGTCGACATTGAGTCGCTCGGTTGGTGTCGCACCTGTGGTCTTAAAGAAACTCTTACGGGAATTTAAAGAAAGTGGCTTAATTAATTTTGATGAAGAGGCAGCAGATCCCGTTATCGAAGTGATTTTTGACTTTTCCAGCACTAAACCGACTCCTTCCATGACAATTCCTTCATAGCATCCTTATAGGACCTCATAACGTTGTTAATATCGCTAAAGACACCCGCTGGTGTTATATAGCCAGTTATTAATTCGTGTGGCGTCACATCAAAGGCAAAATTAGTAGCCGGTGTATTTGGTGCTGTGATATAATAATAATTGACCGTTTCGGTTTCTTTTTTACTTTCTTTTTCTTTTTGGTTTTCGACGGGAATGCCGCGGACAGTAAGCACTTCTTGTGCTGAACGTTCTTCAATAGGTATAGAATTACCGTTTTTCAGACTAAGATCAATGGTAGACCATGGAAAGGCAACATAAAACGGAATATTGTGATAATGTGCCAAAATAGCCAGTGAATATGTTCCTATTTTATTAGCAATGTCCCCATTTTGGGTGACACGATCAGCACCAACAATTATGAGATCCACTTTTCGTTGGTTCATTAAAAAACCCGCCATATTATCCGTAATCAAAGAAAAAGGAATGTTATGTTGCGTCAGTTCCCATGTGGTCAAGCGTGCACCTTGTAATACCGGCCGTGTTTCGTCGACCCACACAAATAAGGGCGTTTTTTTGTGGACAAACGAATAAATAATGACTCCTAATGCACTTCCATAGTCGACAAGTGCCAATGGTCCCGTATTACAATGGGTCAAGATTTTTGCGTTTTCGTGAATAAGCGTGCTGCCATGAGCCACCAGTTGTTTTCCTTGTTCTAAAATTTTATTCACAAAAAATTCGGCTTTTTCTTTTAAAAATTCGGGGTGAGTTGATATATTTGCCATGGTATGCATGTAATCTAAGGCATTTTTAAGATCGACGGCTGTTGGACGTGTGTGAAGCAATCTTTTATAGGCTTCATTTAAAAATTGTAATTGTTTTTCTCTATTATAGTTTTTTGCTTCGACCGCGGCTAAAACATATCCGTAAGCACCAGTAGCTCCAATTGTTGGGGCGCCACGTACGTTAAGTTCTTTTATCCAGCGTGTAACCTCTAAAAAAGATTGTGTTTCTAATATTTCAAATTTAAAGGGTAAAAGCTTTTGGTTTATGGCTTTGAGCGTGAAACCTTCCATCCAAACAGCGTTGACGTCCAATAATTGACCTTTAATTTTAATTTTCATTGCATTTCACGGTTAAATAGCTCTTTTTAGAACATAAAGGATTGAGGGATAAAAAGTGGAAAGGATTGTTCCTAGAAGACATTTAAGCGGTAGATCTAATGGTTAAATAAACATATCTTCAAGGTGATAAATAGGTGCATATATTAAGAAAAATAGGCTTTATCGGAATAATTATGCTTCTTTTCTTGTCCTTTGGTGTTAATGGCCAATTTAAAGGATCAATTAACAGTAGTAGTGAAAAAAGTGGGCTTATTTCAGTAACTGGAGCTCAAAATATAATTTTAGAACCCACACAATTTGCAGAATTGTTGACCAGAATTCGTACACAGCACTTTGTTAATAGTACACGGGCAGTTGTCTCGAATAATGCGTCGGCACTAGATCTCATCTTTTATCGTTTGGCAGCCATTAAGGTTTTAGATCCTACATTGTCTAATGTGAGTCAAACTTTGCGTGATTTTTTGAGCACTCAAGTGTTGTCATTTCAAAATCTTGATGGTGGCTTTGGTAATTGGTATAAAGACAAAAGTTCCGTTTCAAGTACCTACAAAGCATTACAAGTCTTAAACTGGTTGGGATATACCAACTATAATGCAACGGCAGTTGAACTCTTTTTGAATGCACGACAAAATAGTTTAACGAAGGGATTTGTTTCAGATCGTTATGATAGTGATAGTGATGTCTATACCACATATTTAGCCGTCAAAGCGTATAAACTTTTAGGAAAAACTCCACCAAACGCATCTTTGGTAGCCCAGTTGTTTATTAATGCTCAAAATTTAAATAGTTCTGTGGTCCCAAATAATGAAATTGGCGGATTTGGTGACCAGACAAATAGTGTAAAGAACGTTTACTGGCAATCAAAGGTTACGACTACACGTGCTGCCATAATGGGATTATACGAGCTCGGTTATAATGTTTCAAATGTCATTGATGTAACTGCAGCCTTGAATTTTGTTAAGGGTGTTCAGATAAGTGCAATTGGAAGTTTTGCAAATACTCCATCTATAGCCAAAGATAGCGCCACTTATACCGAAGCCGCATTAGATGTTATTTATTTCCTAAATGGGACGCCAAAAGACGCGGCTAAAGCAGAAACATATTTGCTTTCATTAGAAAATAGTGATGGTGGCTTCAAGTTGGATTCGAGCAGTACTTTATCCTCTTTAAAAGGCACATATTTTGCGATAAAGGCATTACAATATCTTTCAAGTGCACCATCGAATCAGACAAAGACACTTGAATTTTTACTAAATTTTGCATATAGCACAGACGGATTTGGGGACATGCCCGGGGATGGACCACGTTTACGTTCTACCTTTGATGGTGTAGCAATCTTTGAATTAATTGGCAAACATTTTGATAATACACAAGACATTATTTCGTATGTCGAAAGTTATCGGAATCCGGATGGTGGTTTTGGGCGTAATGGTTCGTTTACAGAAAGCACGTTGCGAGCTGTCGTTGTGTACAACATTTTAGGCATCCCCTTTCCAAACGCCTCCGAGACAATCAGCTTTTTGCAGAGTCTTCAGCAAGCCGACGGTGGTTTTTCTAGAAAAGCTGGAAGCACAGTAAGTTACGTTGTTTCAACATATCGAGCTGTATTGGCATTGAGTCTTTTAGGTACAACACCGGCTGATGTTAATGGTGCTATTAGTTTTCTTAAGTCGGTTCAAAATAGTGATGGTGGTTTTGGAAGCTTTGTTGGTGATACGAGCGATGTTACAAACACCTATCGTGCAATAAGGGCATTAGAATTGTTAAGCGATAGTACATATGATAAAAATGCGGCAAAACAGTTTTTATTGCAATCACAAAATTCCGATGGCGGCTTTAAAAGAAGTCCCAATGATATTACGCTTCCAAAGAATGTCTCAAATCTTTATTACGTCTATTCAGCGGTACGAGCCTTACAATTATTAAATGCTGTTCCTTCAAATATTACGGGTGTATATGACTATGTAAAAAGCACTAGAAATAGTGATGGTGGCTTCGCCGAACATCCCCATTTTACCTCAACCATGGGAACCACGTACGCTGCCTTATGGATACTTCGTCATTTTCACGAAATTTCTAATTTTACTGTCTCAATTCCATCGGATATTAATTCAACACGTTCTCAATATGATAACATTAGTATTTCTGTTAATGGTGGGTATTTTCCCGTTAACTATACCATTACACTCATAAATACAACGTCTGTTCTTGCAACTGGAAGTGTAACACGAGCAAGCACCATTTCTGTAGATACAACCGCATTACAACCAGGAAACTATTCCCTTCAACTCGAGTTTGTCGACGAAACACAAGCCGTAATTAATGCAACAATCTCTTTATATATTGGAAGTGAGCCGGACACGCCCCCAACAACAGTGTCATCATCTTCAAGTGTTCCTTCATCAACAAATAATGATTCACAGAGCTCAGTTTCGTCATCTCCTACCTCTACCGCAGGTACCTCTTCGTCTTCATCAGCATCAAGCAATGAAACTACCACAAATCCTAATTTATCTAATAAAACTTCACCGTTTGATTTAAATTTTTCACTGCAAGCCTTATCTCTACTTGGCGTCATTACGATTATATTAAAACGTCCAAAAAAAGACAACGGCACATGACGACGAACTTGTGACGTCAAGTCACTAGCAATTTAATGTCCCTCTTTCATTATTTTATTTATTTTTCAATAAGAAGAGTATGAATTTTCAAGGAAATGGAACATAATAACCATGAAAAAGGTTTTTTGAAAAAGAATGACAGTTAAAAAGTATATTTGGCTTAAAATTATGTTTATTTTAGGAGTAGTCCTACTCTCTTTAGGCGTAGGTGGGGTTATTGGAGATAATAACTTCAGCGTAGAGCAGCCGGAAAATTCTAAAACGGTTCTTATTTCACAGAGTCTAAAGACAAAAGAAGGCAGTATGATAAAGGGTGAAAATAAGATAGCTCAGTTAAATACTTCAATTCTTGATAATAAAACCTTTGTAAATTCTATTTTTAATTTTTTGAGCAAATCTCAGGATAAGAATGGTACCGATATTCCATCCATGGATCTGGCGTTTTATATTGGTATGTCTCTTAAATATTTAGCGGATTTAGAAAATATAACCACAGAAAAAACCTCTGTTACACGACTTAAATCTCAAATAATGGCTTTCGTTGCGGCGGCTCGAAACCAAGATGGTGGGTATGGTAATTGGAAAAATGCAAAAAGTACTATGGAATCAACATATCAAGCGTTGATGTTGCTTAGCGCATATGATCAATTAAGATCCTTTTCATACAATGAATTAAACCAAACGGTTAGCTTTATAGAATCATTGAAGACAAGTAGCGGTGGGTATTATCCAATACCAAATTGGGATGCTCCTGACATTACCTCGACATATAGAGCTGTATATTTACAAAAACTAATAAGTGGTGTTTATTCGAATATTACGTTTAATATTAATAAAACTCAATTGTCTCAATTTATTTTAGCACATTTTAAGCCGCCGATTTTCATTGGTACGGGATCGGGATATGCCGAAGTTTTAAGTGGCCCACCAGAACTTTTAGCCTCTCTTTATGCAGAAGCATCGTTTCAGCTCCTTAATATTACCGATCCTAACGCCGAATCAGTGGCAAAATTTTTAACGAATTTAATAGCATCAAATGGTGGTGTTGCTGGGCGAAGTGATGGCTTACCGACAACCGGATTTACTGCAGCAGCACTTAAACTATATATGGTCTTAAGAAATACCACGGTTGATTTAGATAATATTTTACCATCGTCTTTTGTTGAAAATGCAATTAATTATCTTAAGGCAGTAAAAGAAGCGAATTCTGGTTTTACTTCCTCTGAACGTGATTCAACGGCTGAAATTCGCTCGACTTTTTTAGTGTTGGATGCGTTGATTGAACTTAAAGAAAATAATATAACGATATCACCTTTTGATTTAACCGGTGTTCTAGAATTTTTAGTTAATGGACGACAGCCCACTTTTGGAATCGGCGAATATCCCGGAGATGTTCCGGATGTGTCATCAACGGCAAAAGCAATAATAACTGGACGCATATTAGGAAATCTGAGTTGGTTGAGTCGGAAAGTGAAAACGTTCATTGAGTCCAGTTATGTAAAAAGTAAAGGTGGCTATGGTTTCCGACCTGGAGGTAAAGCCTTTGTAAAATATACGTATTATGCCATAAAAGCGTTACGTGCTTTAAATGATCCATTGATTCATTATAAAGACATAATAAATTTCATGTATAAGTCACAAAATGATGATGGTGGTTTTGGGCAAAATCCACGTGCTAAACTCAGTTATTTGACACACACATATTGGGCATTATCCAGTCTTCGCTTGTTAAACGGATTAAATGATGAACGTTTTAATAAAACTCTAATTCTTTCTTGGTTATCTAAGGTTCAGCGTTATGACGGGACTTTCAGTAATTTTCCGGGCTATAATGTCACATTGACGTCTTTTTATCGTGGTGTGCAGTTATTACTTTTACTGAAAGGAAATTTGACTGAAGATGAAAAACAGTTATATGCAACGTCATTATTGAAATTTCAGACAAAAAGTGGCGGTTTTTTACCATCATTAGAAAAAACTGTTCCTACCATGGAAGCAACATATTATGGTCTTCAACTGGCACTTCAATTTAATCTTACACTTAATTGGACTCAAGTCTCTGGATTTATTCTCTCACTTCGCAATGAAGATGGTGGCTTTGCATTACGTCCCCAATTTTCTAGCCGTATTACATCAACGTATTTTGCTATTTTGGCATTAAATCTATTAGAGAGATTACAACAAAAAGAAAAAGAAAACTTGTCATGGTTTCCGCCGTCGGGAGAAGAAATTCGCGATATTTGGGCACCAATAATAACGCCGGCATTTGTCCCGGGAATTGACACGAATAAAACCATTCAAGGCTCATATATTACAACAGCACGAATATTTGATTCCGAATCACAAGTCAATCAAAGTTGGGTGGAATTTCGGTGGTTAATTCTTAAAAATAACATAATATATGAGAATATTAGCTATGGAAGGCAAAAGGTAGATTTGAAGGATAATTCAACGTGGATCTTTGTTTTTGGGCCGTTTGATAAAAATGGAATCGTTTTGTTTCGCATCCATGCCCAAGACGCTAATGGAAATGAAGCAGTCACAGAATGGTATCAATT
>WAPZ01000182.1 GCA_015520535.1 Candidatus Heimdallarchaeota archaeon | reverse complement strand
AGATAGTCGGCTTGTCGCTGTGAAGAGTCCGTCACTTGTCCGACTGTAGATGCAATGTCTTGTGACATGGAGGCTAATTCTTTCAGACTTTCTGCAATTTGATCAAAAAAAGTGACCGCTTGTTGAGCACCTTCACTCGTCTTTCCAGCTAGAAAACGAATTTTTTCAATAAAATGATTATAATAAGTTAATGTTAATCCAAATTCATCCGCTGAACGAAGGTAGATTTCTTTTAACACAGGTGTAGCGGGGTTTTTCGTGGTGTTAGATGGTTTATTATTTGTGGTGCTTTCTACTGCTAGATCTTTAAATAAGTTCATAAGACGACTATTTTGACGTATTAAACCAAAAACAATTGGCGCTTCTATTATTCCGGTTATTATAAGCAAAATAACAGCAAAAATATAAAAGATCGATAATTGTTCTTGTGTTAATTGTTTTTGTAGAATGAGTTCTAAGAGATCTTGGGGTGCACTTGCAAGAATTAGAGTGAGAAGAGGAAGCACATAAACTAAAATGAGTATTTTCCATCGATATGGAATGCCATGAATACGTGTCAGCCCCAAGGTTTTGGCATGGCTCACATACGCGTCAACGACATAATGATCCCAGACCATGTTAATTATTACTATTATGACTAACGATTGAAGAAACTGATCGAAGAAAGCCCATATAAGAAGATTACTATCCACATTACCCAAATATAAACTGTAATTTACCCAAATAGCAAAGTTTGTAATTAAAGTAGCAAAACTAAACGCTAAAGAGCCGTAGAATCCTACATTTCTTAATTTTTGTATAAAAATTCTAAAAGTCTCGGGTTTGTTTGCTTCTTTTTTTAATTGCTCTGTTTTTATGAGATACATAATGGCAACAGTGTCGACAATAATGGCGATTATAATTGAAAGGAGGAAAGGGCCTCCCAAAAAGCTTTTTTCAATTGCATTTTCAAGAGGATTTGGATCTCCTAGCACTTTTCCTATAAAATTGAGTGATTCGGTAAGATAAATCCATGGAATTGCGTAAAGCAAGGGAATACCAATTTGTATCAGAATAAATCTTAGATATAGGTTGATTTTTATTGCACTTGGAGCAATACGCGGTTGGTATAAATCTTCCAATCTCATGGTGTTTGACGTCGAATTATTCATCTTTTTCACCACAAAATTATTGTTTGGTGTGTGTTTACAAATTATGGCAATTATAATATTTTGTGACATAATCTGATATATTTCTTGCGAAAATATCAATTAACAACAAAAATTCTCGTGCTATTAGTGGTAAGGCACTAGGTTAAAAAAAGCTTTCCATTTTATATTACGGACGTTTCGATATTGATGTTTTTAAAAAGAGTGTAGTTAAAAAAGAGAAGAAAAATTTTTTCAATTAGCTAAAAGACTGTTCCATTTTTCAACAATCATGTTTAAAATGTAGGATATAGCTTTAATTGATGATTATTCCTCTTCAGTATCTTCATCCATCCATTGGATTTCTACTTCTTCACCGTCGTCTTCGGAATTCGAAGATAAAGTATCTTCCTCTTCACGCTCTTCGTTAGTTTTTTGTTGAAGTGTCATTAGTTGTTTTTTCCGTAGATAGAGAATTTCAATTAGTTTTAGAGCTTCACGGCCAAATTGTGTAATATAATACCGTCCGCGAACCACTTCTTGACCGATGAGTCCAGACTCCTTTAGAATTTGAATATGATGTGCAAATTGTCCGCCTTTTGTTTTGGTTTCTTCAGCTAGTTCACCGGGATATTTTGGTTGTTTTTCTAGAACTCTTAGTATTTTCAGTCTTACGGGATCATCCAGTGCTGATGCTAGCTTGGCGGCTTTTTCATAGAAGTCTTCAAGTTCTTCGTCAGTTAAAGGAAGCTTTTCAAAACTGCGAAGTTTTTTTACCATTTTTTGGAGAGAATGCTTTCTTTTGGATGTTCTTACTGGGAATACACCGGCGAGTGCACTCTCTAGCCCAAGTGCGACTGAGTCCATGATTGACGCTACATAATCAGTAATGAGGGTTTCGAACTCTTTAAAGGGATGTTCTATTTTGACTTCCACTTTACGTGTTTGTGGGGAGATTTTCTTTTTTTTCGCTTTTAATGGTTGTTGTGCTTTTTCAGTTTTTTCGTCTGTGGGTGTTTCTTTAGAAATTTGTTGTAACATTCTTTTTAGTTCTTCGATTTCACTTTTTAGTGATTCAACTTCCTTTTTCAGTTCTTCTTTATTGGTTTCATCACTTTTTTTCATACTTTTGTCATTATTTTCGGCATTACTCATTCTTGCATTCACCTTATTTGTGTTATTCACTTTCAAAATTGTTATCGAAAGTAAAGTTAATTGTAATTCACGAACATAAATTTTCTTTACTCCAATTCCACAAAAGTGTATCTAGTTTAAATATTTTTGCATTTTTTTTAATTTCATTTTCGACCCTTTCTTTTCCTTTATTGTAGAAAAATTACCATGGATGTGATATTTAAAAGTTTTTTCTCTGAATTTTGGAAATAATAACGTGTTTTTAATTTATTTTGGAGCAAAAAATCCCAATTTTTTCTTTTAATTGAAAGCTGTGGTTTTTTCTTTTGCCTTCACAAACAAATAATTTTAAACATTTTGATGTTGGTGTTATTTGATGAGATTTTGAGTGTTAGATAACGGGGTCGATTTAATGTCCGTAATTGTAGAGAAGCATGAATATAAACACTGGATTGACGAATTGGCTGATGATATCATCCGTGAATGGAGCAATTTAGCTAACTTTAATCTTAGTTCTGGCTTGTCAGTCTCCGGAGTACAACATATAGGGCGTTTACGAGGAGAAATCACACTAACAAATACCGTCATGCTCCGATTGAGAGAACTTGGATATAATGCACAACACATTTTAGTAATGTATACCCAAGACCAGTGGAAAGGCTCAGAAGGACAACTTCAACAATTTTCGAATCCGGAAGAGGCAAGAAAATATAAAGGATGGCGTTTAAAAGATGTTCCCGACCCGCAAGAGTGTCATACCAATTGGGTAGATCATTATTGGGAAGACTTTGGTGGACCACTCGACCATTTTGCCACGGACGTGAATATAGTAAGGACTGATGACTTTTACCGAATGGAAAAAACAAAAGAGGCTATTCGTCACATAATTAAGGAAAAGGAATTGATTCGTTCAATTATCAACAAATATCGCGGCACAAACCCGTATCCTGAGGGATGGATTCCTATCAATCCTTATTGTACTCATTGTCATCAAATTGCACAAACTGAGGCGCTGGACGTTGATATTGAGAAATTAATGGTCAAATATCATTGCAAAGCTTGTGGAACGACGGATTGGTCACCGATTGAAGAAGGAAAATTAAACTGGCGTTTAGAATGGACAACCCTCTGGTATGTTCTTGACGTACATTTTGAACCGTATGGAAAAGATCATGCTACTCCCGGTGGAAGTCGTGACAGCTGTGTTGAACTTTTATCTTTAGTCTTTGGACGCCGCCCACCCTTTGGTTTTGTCAATGAATGGGTTGGCATGAGCAAAAACGGTGAAGATCTCGGTGATATGACTAGTTCTGGCTTTATCGGCTTTACACCTAAATTATGGCTAAAAATTGCAGAACCCGAAGTTTTACGGTATATTTACCTAAAAACCCCTCCAAAACGCCGCATTGTCTTCGACTTAGCCAAAATTCCCGAATACGTTGATCAATTCGATAAAGCTGAAGCCGTGTTCCACGGGGAAGAAAGTGGCGTACTTAAAGAGGAAATTCCAACCATCAAACGCAGTTATGAGCTTGCCGTAATGCTTAACCCCGAATTACTTAATCTTACTACACAGCCCTTCAGAATTGAATATCTCCATGCAGCCATTTTGTCTCAATTATTACCACAAAATAAGTATCTAGAAACGGCAATAAAACGTCTACAAGACAGCAAAATCCTTACTAGGGAATTAACAAAACTAGAAACAGACTTACTGGAAGATCGCCTAAAAAAAGCCTATTATTGGGTTAAACATTTTGGCCCTTCCTATCTACAAATTACACTCAAAGACAAACTAAGTGAAAGCGACATTTCACAGATTAGCGCAGAATTTCAAGAAATATTGAAAGAATTTGCCGAAAAATTACAAGCTTCACCATGGGATGAACTCAGTTTGAAAGAAACAATGTTGACTTTTCAAGAACACAAAAATTTTTCTAAGAAAAAGACCAAAAAATTCTTTCAACATCTGTATCGTCTCCTTCTCGGACGACCACAAGGCCCACGTATGGCGCCACTCTTAGTTTCACTTGATAAACAGTGGGTCATAAAAAGAATATCCCTTCAAGAATAATAAATGCGGCGCTATAAAAATAACCCATCAATATTAAATCATTTAGGAGACAATTAAAGTGGACACTATTGATTCGACCACTTCACCCGAGATAGTGAATGAAAAAGAACTTACCCTTAATGACATTATAATTTGGTCTGCCATGACCATCTTTATCGGTGCATTAATTGGTTTTTTAGGAACACTGAGCATTCGAATGTTTTTTGCCTTTGTTTCACCCAGTCCACCGCAGATTTGGCCACTGGGCTTTTTCATAGGCGGAATCCTTGGTGGTATGTTCGGTGGCTTCATTGCCAGTTTCCGTTTATTTTTTTATCCGGAATTGGTTCAAAATCTGCCTTCTACTGTCAATGAATTCGAAAAATCCTTGACTTCAATTCAGTCCATCTTACCCTCAAATATCTATAAACTTGGACGCTATTTAGTTGATTACAGTTATCAGGATGGATATTTTTATCTTGCTATCGGCTTTTTCGTCATTCTTCTCCTAGATATGCTTGGACATCATCCAATTTTTCCTTGGCTTTACTTTATATGGTTTATACTTCTTTGTACGGTCATTCTTGATCATCTTATCAGCTTATTTCTACCTAAACTCTTGTTTACTTGACGACTCCTGACTCTGACGATAATATTTTTTCTTCAAAGTCGTTTCTTTTTATCACTCCATGTTCATACCCATAATAATCAATTAATTCTGCGGGAATTGGTTCAAAATAATAGTTCAGTGTATCATAGACATAACGGTTTTTTTCTGGCCAACGTTCATAAATTTCTTCTGAAGGCATGATTGGTACAAGTTCGCTGGCGTGTTCAATCGAGTGTTCTCGATCCAATTTATGTGTACTAGCTGCCACTAAAACAGGGATTTGAAAATGTTTTGCGGTTAAAGACAAAGGTAATGAACCAATTTTATTGATTACAGTGCCGTCTTTAAGAATGCGGTCGGCGCCAAGAAGAACACATTGTGCTTTTTGAACTACAATCCCCATCTCAGCATCCGGAACTATTACAATTTGATTTGGTCGAATCAATTTTTTTAAATATTCTGCTACACTAAAAGCTTCCATAAGAGGTGCGGATTCCAGCCAATAAATCACTTTTAACTCGTCATTATGTGTTAATGTATATTCTAATGAGCCAAGAACAGTTCGACTGCGAGATAAACTGACAACGCTTCGAATATTATTTTCAATGAGAAATGTACCAACCGCTTGCTGCGTTTCTACCTCCACTTTAAAGAATAGTTGTTTTAATTCTCTAAGTTCATCTAATTCATTTACTTTTGAAAGCTCTTTTATGATATGCTGCAAAATAACAAACTCTGGTCGACAAAAGTTCTGTTTCAATTCTGTGGTTATTTTTTCCATAAAATTTTGAAATTCACCTGGTTGTGCATTTTCTGCTTCTTCAATAACCACGTCCACTAACATTGCGGCTAATTCAATTGAACCCAACGTATTATTCTGACAAATTTTCTCTAATTCGCTGTAAAAGTTTTTTGTAAGTTGAATTTCCACTTAGAACACCTTTTTCAAACATTTTGCTTGCATCATCTAATTGTCTGCGAATTCATTATTTTTAATAATCTTTTACGGACTTTTGCCGCTAAAAATATCATAGCACACGAAAACAAATTTTTTTCCACAAGCAAAACTTCATTAATACCCAAAAAAAGTGTTCATCTGAAGACTAAAAATATCTTGGTGATGAAAATTCAGATTATTCACGTAAATACAGTTCAAGAATTTGAAAACGCTATAAATAATTCGAAGATTGTAGTTTTTGATTTCTGGGCCGACTGGTGCCAACCCTGTAAAATGTTTGCTCGCGTCTTAGATGAACTCATGGAAGCCGACCTAGAAGAGCTCAAAGACGTTACCGTCGCAAAAGTTGATGTTGAAAACGTCGATGATGATTTAAAGGCTCTAATTGGCGGCCAATTTAGAATTAGTGCTATTCCTACTATGTTTGTCTTTTACAAGGGTGGTCTTGTTCAATTCCAAATGGAAAATGGCCCAACTGATCGTATAATAGGTGCTCTTCCCAAAAATGCCTTTCTTCAAGTTATACAAGCTGTTAATTCGATTACAGAGGAAAGCACAGCGGCATAACTTATCCGCGGTGCCTTATTCCTCTTTTCTTCATTTTTCTTTTTTCGACATACCACATCATTAGCGAATTATCTCTCTCAATTCTCGTTTCTTGCGTTTCTTATATGTTTCAATTTGCACAGAAAAAAGCTTTTTATATAACAATCAATAACATTCGTGCTGGTAGGTGATTAATTTGTCAAATATTCTTTCCATGAAAGAGGTAAAGGAAAAATTAAGTGAACTGGAAATTAACGTGGAAGAGATTCCACTCCATAAAGCAATTTGGTTTTATGAAAAGCAGCGAGAGATCGAATGGAAAGACGCTACTATGAGACGTACATGTTAGTTAAGTCAGTAAAGAAAGAAAATATTATGGAATTGTCAAAAGGCATTCGAACATCAACATATAGAAAATAACCTAACTTTGATACATAGATATACTAAATTTTGGCTAATTTAAATGCCGTTATGTGAGTTATACGTGAATAGGGAATAAGTGCTTGCAACGTTAGAGTGCGATGGGTGGTATACTATTTTTTTATGTTTTGACGACTTCAATATGTTTATCCCAGATTTCAGAGAGAAAGTCTCGAAGATAGCGATTTCTTGCGCGCTGGAAGAGTCTTCGAAGATACGCAGGATCTTTCCTTAATTCTTCGATAATTTCTTCACCTTTTTCAGTTAAGTATAAGTCATCAGCCAGTTGGTCTTTGCTATTGGGAATGCGTTTAATGTATCCGAGATGGACTAGATAGTCAAGCACTTTATTTTCGTTGGCGAGTGCGTAATAAGGAACACTTTCCTTATTGTGTTTAATTGCCAAAACATGCCGAACTTTTAGATGGTTTTTTTCAGGTTTCTCTCCGGCTGGTTCTTTTTGATAGAATTCCGGTAATTTATTTTTGATGTATTCATATCCATGTTTAATAATGAGAAGTCGCGTGAAGTAGGCGTACGGGAGTCGTGCCATATCTTCACGCTGTGTAGAGAGGTGTGAAGCTTGTGATGCTCGTAATTCCTTTGTAATTGCGGATACAATCTCGAGTTCTGAAACATTTGCTACGTTACTGGCCAATTTGATTTCGGTAATAGCATTTTGGATGTGTTCGTCAAAAGCAGAGTTGGTTGTCTGCAGTTTAAGCTCTTTTTTAATGTTTTCCGTAAGTCTTTTAACAACGTCGGCTTCCATATTTTACTCACCTAAAAATACATTTAAAAAATCTTACAGTGGCTTTTTATTTTTATATATTTTTATTTTTTATAAATTTGTCGCCAGTTTACTCCATGATCATTTATTATAAAAATGTGTATATAAATTTTTTTATTATAGCAGCACACGTGTGTTTGAAATAGAGTGTTAAGGGATATTCACATTAGGTTGGCGTTTTTTCGGCCAAAAATAAAAATCAACGACCATTTCACCGTCATAGAGGAAATAGGCTTCCAATGGCTTTGTTTCTTTTAATATAGCATGGATTAAATGATAGTCGCCTTCCCACATTTTATATTCGTGCAGTTTTTCAATGGGGATCCATTTGAGAACACCTTCGTGGTTTTCTGTCAATACTTCGCCGATAAAATCCGTAATTTTGTAAAGAAATACGATCCAATTATAAGCGGGGCTTACATCTTGTCCTTCTTTTTTTATTTCATCAAAATATACGTAACCACGAAAGATAATGGTTGTTGGTCTAATCCCAGCTTCTTCTTTGATTTCTCGGACTATGCAGTCATGTGGGGTTTCATGCGGTTCTAATTTCCCACCAATACCCACCCATCTCCCAAAATGCATGTCATTTTTTCTTTTAATTCGATGGAGAAGTAAAATTTTATTGTCTTGGACAATGTATGCCAAAGTGCCCAGTTTCAAGCCCGAAACATTGGTAGCTGTGCTCATCTGTTTTCCCTCGAAAATTGTTAGATTTATTTTAAGTCGGCTTTATATCACTAATTAAGTCGTCTTTTTCGCATGAACCTCAAATTGCTTGCATATAAAAAGATTTTTAAAGGTACAAAACGCTCTATTTTTTGAAAAACATTTGAAAAGAAAGTTGGCAAATGCAATTTTTAGTAAAAGAAATCAAGCCAGTTGGTAAATATAAATATTTAGTGCGGTTTCCAAACGACTACGAGTCTGTCATTCCACGAATTTATGTCAAAAAAGCGAAACGTTTAGTAATAAACGACGTATCTTACATAGTATGTGAGATTGATAATTATTATGCGCAGATTCACGGTCTTTTTCAGCAACATGCCGTTCAATCATATCTTCGGCGATGTAATAACGCACAAACTCTTGCCTGAAGGAATGCATTTAGTAAGAAGAAAAAAAATATTGTGTGAAGACGCCACTTTCGCTAATGGTTTTATGAAAACAATTCGTATTTTTGGAAAAATGGACCAAATTTGGCTTGAAGCGTTTTTAAAATGATGTCTTTGATTTGCTCAGTTTGTTCTTCCGATAGCGCTTTTTTAAATATTTCTAGCATTTTTTTTGCAAAAATGTTCATAATTTGAACGACTTCAATGTAAAAATTGGTGTTTTCGGACAAAAGATTCCAACTCCAGGTCGTGATGTCTTTGATTTCTTGTTCTTCCTTAATTTCTTGAAGTTTTAATGCTTCCATGAGACTTTCCTTGATTAGGACTTCCAGCAATTTAGTGGCGCGTTCATGACCAAAAATATTTTCGGTAATGGTTTTCATGTTATCAACAAGAGTGGCAAGCACCAGAATCCAGTATTCATGGACAGTGATTTTTTGGGCAAGACCTTGTCGCACTAAGAATTCAGTGGTTTCGCTGACTATTTCTATATTTTTCCCTATAATTTTTGAAACTTCATGTAAAGTTTTATATCCATCTAACATTGAAAGGATTTCTTGTGATTCTTGATCTAACTCGATATTACATGTTGAAAGTGCGGTTGCGGTATTGATTGCTTTAAAGACATCCCATGGAGAAATCATTGTGGACATTGTAATAATGTTTTTTGCATAAAGCGTGCTCAGTGTTTCTTTTACTGTTGCTTCAGGTTGCTGTGTTAATTGAATAATTTCTTGTACCGTTCTAAAACCATCGATTACAGAGAGTATTTGCAACTCTTGTGCTGAAAAGCCTGACACCAATTGTCCTGTATGTTTTGGGATGAAATAAGGATGAAGCATATCATAAATCAACTTTTTTTTAAGGGAAAACTTAAATTCATTCAGTTCGGTGGTGTCTATCATGCCGTTTTGATTTAAAGCGGTAAAATGTTCAGAAAAGTCTTTTAAAATTTCTTCAAAGTAGGAATTTTGGATGGGAGCATCTTTCTTCATGAGTACGGCAAGAAGGACGTTTTCTGAGGTAAAAATGCGTAATTCGTCATTTTCTAATTCGATCTCTTTGAGTTCACCTTTTTTGTCTAATTGCCTAGCGTACGAATATAGACTAGTCAGAACCGCCGACACTAACATGGCGTCAGTGGTGAAAGATTCCGTAAAACTGAGTTCCAGTAGAGGTAATCCCGAATTATCCAAAAATACTAAATATTTGATTTCTAATGTCATGAAAAGTCAACCAAATTGCTGTTTATTTTATTTCATTCCTATTGGATTTATTTTGAGAGTTCAAACATCTTTTGAAGTGCAGACAGAGCTCTAACTTGGATATCTTTGTCTACTTTTATTATTTGTTCGTCGTCAGGGTCAAGTAAGCTTTCAAGTATGTTTTCAAGCGTTATTTTTTTCATATAGGGACAGAGGAGGCAAGCACCATAGAATTCTTTTTCGGGGCTGATTTCGACTTTAAGGCGTTCAACGAGTCCACATTCTGTGGCTAACATGAATTTTTTAGCCGGGGATTTTTTGACATATTCGATCATTTGAGAGGTAGAACCCACAAAATCGGCGTTCATTGCCACGGAAGGATCACATTCTAAGTGTGCTAAGATTTTAATATCCGGATAGAGTTTTTTTAGTTCTTGTATGTGTTGTATATTGAATTCTTCATGAACAACACATTTGCCGTTCCATCCAATCAATTTTTTACCGGTTTCTGCGCTCAAATTTTTTAGCATGAGCATATCCGGTATAAAAATAACTGTATCGCTCTCTAACCGCTTAATAATCTTTGCCGCATTAGAAGAAGTGCAAATTACATCTGATTCCGCTTTTACGTCTACATTGGTGTTAATATAACTTACTACTGGCACGTTTGGATATTGTGCTTTCAACTTTCGTACATCTTCGCCGGTTATTGAGTCGGCTAATGAACAACCTGCTTCCAATGACGGTAGAATTACAGTTTTTTCGGGATTAAGAATTTTAGCAGTTTCTGCCATAAATTTTACTCCGGCAAACACAATGATGTCAGCGTTGACTTGTTGGGCTTTTTTACTTAGACCAAAAGAATCACCTACAAAGTCCGCCACACCAAAAATGATATCTGGTGTTTGATAGGAGTGTGCTAGAATGATAGCATTTAATTCTTTTTTTAGTCGGTTAATCTCTAAGGTTATAGGTGCAATGGATCGACATTTTTCTTTTGACCAACCGACGCGTTGAAGATTTTTATACAAATGCTCAGCTTCTTTTTCGATCTCTTGACTTTCAGTCATATGTTGCAATTAAATCTCCCCGTGTTTACATTTGTTTTTTGGTTTTACCTTAATTATTTGTTAAATATATACTTCAATCACTTTAAATAGATTTTTCAGTGAAAAATAGTTTTTTTGTATTCTTTTTTATAGAACCTATCGGTACTACATCTTTTAACAAAGCTTTTAAACATTGTTATTCAGCTATTAAGGAAAGAAAAAAGAAGGGTGATATAATGATCCATACAAGTCGTTTGCACGCTAACGATTTAGAGAACATCTATAAGATATTATAGTAAATTAAGCGGAATTTCCTTCGAGATATGCGAGTAAGAGTTCTCTGAGTTTTCTCGTGTCAATTGGCTTACTAATATATGCATCAAATCCGTAACTGAGGAGTCGCTCGCGGTCTCCTACCATGGCATGAGCTGTAACTGCGATTACTGTAATATGAGAAAGGGAATTTTCGGCACGAATATGTTGGACTAATTGAATGCCATCCATTTCAGGCATTTGAATATCACATAGAACTATGTCAGGGACGTGTTCTTTGATTATTCTCAACGCTTCTTTTCCATTTTCGGCGTACAGAGGTTCAAAGTCCATATTTTTGATTAATAGTTTAAGTAGTTTCATATTAACTGGATTATCTTCGACTATCAATAGTTTTTTTTTCATAGAAAGAAGCTCCTTCATTGTTTGTTTTTAAAATCAGGCTATTTCAGTTACATTGGGTATCGTGAAGAAGAATGAGCTACCTTTGCCATATTCGCTTTCGACCCAGATTTTTCCACCGTGTAGTTCAATTAATTTTTTGCATAAAGCTAAACCAAGCCCAGTTCCTTGATATGCACGTGTATGTGAGTTGTCCACCTGACGAAATTCTTCGAAAATTATTTGTTGATTATCTTTTGCAATACCAATACCATAATCTTTCACTTCAATCAGAAGTTCATTTTTGTTTTTTGAGATATTAATTTCGATTTTGGAGTTATTATGACTAAATTTAATTGCATTTGATAGAAGATTAAAAAGGACTTGTTTTATTCGTATTTCATCAGCAAATATTTCCGTATCATTGCTGTTGACATTAAGTTCAGCGCGTAAACCTTTACTAGATAGTAGTGGCTGCAATTGGCCTAGGACATCTTTTACAAGGACATTTATATCGAGTGTCGTTTTATGAAGTTTCATTTTACCTGCTGCTATTTTTGATAAATCAAGTATTTGGTTTATTAATTGTAATAAATGTCGAGCACTTTTCAAAATATCGCGAATAACATCTAGTTGTTCATCATTTAATTCACCAATAATACCATCTTCAAGCATTTCAGCGAATCCAATTATTGAATTTAATGGTGTACGAAGCTCGTGGGACATGTTAGCTAGAAATTGTGTTTTCATTTGATCTAATTCTATCATTTGTCGCAATTTTTCGCTTCGTTGCATCAAATCTTTAATTAGATCCTCTTTTGATTGCCGTGTAAATGAGTTTGCTTCTGCGTTTCCTAGCATATTTAATAAATGTGTTATTTCGGAGTGTCTTGGAATGCGAAGACTTTCTGAACTGGTTAATCGGCATTCTATTCTAATATTGTTCATGTCTACATGAAAGTTATAGGAAATAATGAAATTTTTTAGCCAATTCATTTTTCGGCGGAAATATTCCTCAATTGTTGTCGAATTTTTTGACACCGTGTTTATATCTAACATTATGACAAAAATTGGCGTTATGGAATCAGTAATAATGGAAAGAGAAAAATAGGCAACTGTTTGGTGTAAAAGAGCTGAATTTGCCAATTCCATTGCGACTGTACTTACTTTTGCAACATCTTTACGATTCATCCCTAAGTGAGATTTTAATATGTTTATTCGTTCCATTAAAACAGTTAAATCACCGTCATAAAGTAGAGGCATTTTGATTAATTCAATCATTCTGGATAATCACCACCGTGCAATCGTCTGCTTTTTTCCTATATAATTTTATTAAATCATTAACCAAATTGTGCGCCCCATATCGATAAATGTTTACGGTTTTAACCCTAGAAAGCCAAGCTCGTGAAATTCCATCTGTATGTATTATTATACTACTTGTTTCTGTTAAAAAAAATGTTTGTGACTGCAAATTAGGAAGATGTCTTCCAACAATGCCGTCTTTTGTCAAAAGTGAAAGTGCATTATGTCGTCTAATATGAAAGCCCCGTATGTTCCCAACGGAAACATACTCAGCACATGATTCAATTTTATTTATTTTCATTATCATAACCTGAGCGCCAACAGTTTTTGAAAGTTCTTTGTGAAGTTGTTCCATCAGTCTAATTGGCGTAAAATAGTAATTTTTGTTGATGAATTGTATGGATAACTTAGCTGCAAGATGTGCATTATATCCATGCCCCAGTCCATCTATAACAGCAATTAGTATGAAGTCTTCTTTTTCAATCCAAGTGAAACCATCACCATTCAAATGACTTCCTTGCCGAGCAAGTGTTTTTCCGGCTATAATCCATTTTTTTTTAGTGTATCGTTTATTTTGAAGTTGATTAAATTTTATACTTTTAGATTGG
>WAPZ01000181.1 GCA_015520535.1 Candidatus Heimdallarchaeota archaeon | reverse complement strand
GTTTCGTGAAATATGTTGGATAGGATCTGCGACATTGAGGCCATTTTTATTTCCAAATCGGTTCTTTCTTGCCATTGATTTAAAAGTCTGATAGCAAATAAATAGCTTACGTAAACCAGAGAAATGACTAAAAAAGCGAGCTGTATTGCGATTAGCAATTCAATTATCGTATATCCTTTAGAGTCTATTAAGGCTGATTTTAGTTTTTTAACTGAATGGTGTATAGCCATGCCAGTTTCCGTTTTGAATACCTTTTTTTTACAATGATTTGAAAATAGATAAGGTTGTTGGAGGTTTCTGTTTTTCTAACGATTTCATATTCTTTTCCCCCGACCGAGACGATTCGATGCCCCTCCGAAAAATCATGGGCATAAATGCTCTTTTCCATTTCATATTCGGCCAGGTTTATGGCAGTTATCTTTATAATTCTGGATGGATCAAAAATCATACCGGCAATAAATTGTGTTAGTGGAATTAAAACAATAGAAAGAAGTACCAAAGCTACTAATGTTTCAACCAAAGAATAGCCTTCTGTTTGAAGAAAACGACTCCACCGGAAGGATGTTTTACCATTTGTGCTATTCATAGTAAAAGGGTATAATGTGTTTTGCTGACAAATTGAAAATCAATGGCAAAAAAATATTTTCATTGAGCCCTTTCCGGTTAATAACGCCATCGTCAATCCAATTATAATAAACCGTCGGTGGGGAATAAAGAAAAAATCGATCCGTAATAACTGTACCGTTTACTACCCCTTTCAATTCAATAAAATCCGTAGAAAACAATAAGCCGTGTAGGATAGCCCCTTTTTGAAAAAATAAGTTTGGTTTCTGTGTTTGATATCTATGGGTATGTTTTGCAAGTGCATAAACAACGGAACCTGTTATTATTGCTTCACTACCAATATTTAATGAACTATTTAATTCTTTGGAATATACGAATATTAATGAAGGGTTGGAAAAATGACCGGCCTGTATAGTGATATTTTTTCTGGAAAAGATCTGTCCCTGAATATTTCCATGAAAATTTATTAAAATGGAATCTCGGGAATAGATGATCAGTTGTTCACCTTGAAAGTTTGATAATATTGTGATTTTATATTTGCTAAGAATTCTCACATAGTTCTTTATTGCCAATGGATAGTCAAAAATGGCATTTTGGTTAATAATTAGATTTGCCGGTCCAATAATTTCTTTTATCTTTCCTCTCATCTGTGAAGGATCAAAATTAATTGTAATTGGGTTGCCCTGATTTATTATTGAGAAATTTAGGATGCCATTGCTATCCGGAAAAAAGTCGGCCAGATTTTGGACTGTCGGTTGGTGAAGTGTTGTGTCAAAGTCATTAAATATTTTTTCGATGTGTTCTATGTTCAGGGTAGGTCTTTCGTCTATTGTTGTTTTAAAGATTTGTCCGGTTACCAATTCTCCTCCTGAATACGGTTTGCCTCTCATATTGCCTTTACGGACACCCCGTGGGCCGGTTAATACATTTCCTATTATCCGGGCGTTACCGGTGAGAACCAGTGGGGAATATTGAGGATCATTTATTAAAGCGTAGTGAAATATATTTTGAGCTCGGAAGCCAATTAATGCACTTAACCGGTAGAGTTGTTGTTTGATGTTGGAGGTCGATTCTAGTCGAAGAAATGCGCCCCATGGGAGTAGAGAAATTTTTACAGAATCACCATTTGCGATCTCTATTTTTTGAATTGTTTTATTGAAATAATTGTTGGGGGAAGTAAGGCGAATTTCTCCAACAATTTTATTTATCCCACTTTCTGTATTCAATTTGCTTTGCAAATTGAATTGTTTTCGGGAAATATGTTGACTCTGAATGTTCAGATAATTAAGTAAAATACCCAGAGAAACAGTGATAAATAATATTATAAAGAGCACTGTAATCAGTGCATAACCCGTCTCTTCTTTTAAGAGGTCTTTCATATTTTAATTGTAGCCCATTAGAATATTCTTTAAAATTATAAGCCATTTAATGTATCACAAATCATGATCTCAACCAATATAATTGCAACATTGTCACTCTATTTTGTTGAAATTAAATTCAGGATTGTTTGGGTATCGCCGTTTTGATAAAAATCCAGGATATTTTTCTTAAACACTCCCACGCCTTGAATAAATAATTCCACAATAAGGGTTATATGTTCTTTGTCGATCAGTCCGTGAAAATCGTTATGAAAACCCTGGTAAATGAGAGAAGAATCCTTAGCCAAGTTGGTGATTCGCAGCCGGTGGCGCAATGCTTCGGGATAGTGGAAAAATTGAAACAATTTGTCCTGCTTTTTCATTCGTTTTTAAATGCCGGCGGTTTACAGGTTTACCATTTTCGAAACGGTTTCATTTTTTAGGTAAATGTTTATTTTGATTAAACCCCCAGATTCAATCCCCCTTTAAAATGGATATCCTGTTGGGCTACAATTTTGATCCAATCCCGAATAGCTGTTTTCCATTTTTTCGAGATATCAATATAGGCCGGGAAAAGCATTTTCTCAAGAGCCGCATTCGTTGGAAAAATACTCTTTGCTCTAATCACCTGGCGAAAGCCGCAATGTAATGCTTTTACCGAATTGGTGGTGTAAATCCCCTTTAGGATATAAAAGGCAACAACGACAAACGGGCACAGATGTTCCCGTTTGTTCGTCCAGGAGCGAATGACCATGCGGTAGGGCTTTGTCCATTGCTTCTCTGATCGGGCCAATTTGTCTTCGGTCACCGTC
>WAPZ01000180.1 GCA_015520535.1 Candidatus Heimdallarchaeota archaeon | reverse complement strand
TTATAATATTGTTTTATTACTTCTGTTGCTAGTGATTCTTTGTTCTTATTTTTGTGCCACGTGTATTTTTGAAAACATTTTTCAGTTCCAATATACAACAAATAAAATAATAACTTTCTTTCACGTTGCAAAGAAAACAAATATTTGTTGACAATTTCATTAAGAATGATTATCTGATGTTTAAATTGTGATCCTGTCAACCATTTAAACAAGACATAAGGATGCAGTTGCTTATCTTCGACGAGAACGTCTATTTTTTCTTTGTTCTTGTTGCTGAAGGTGTTGAGAACCGAGTATATTGAAGTCTTGTATTTTTGATTTGTTTTTCTCATCTCTTGAACCTCGTTTGTTTTCTTGTGGCAATTTTATAAACACTTCCTTATTACAAAAACTACATCTAACTACCGCATGATCTGCAAAAACGTCAATGCTTGTAACATATTCACGAGGGTGAATGCACATTTGTATCATTTCATTACGAATTTCTGTTAGTTTATCAACTAGAGGTTGCTTTTCTGCTAGTTGTTTTAGAACGATGTTTTCAATATTGTTAACATGTTCAACCAGACGCTTGAGTTCGTTGTACTTTTGTAGTTTTACACGTCTTTGTGGTGGATATTCGCTGAACTGTTTTTCACAAAACTTACAATATTTTTTACCGTTTTTCTCAATAACAAATTCATCAGGATGAGGACAATGATTGATTATCTGTTCACGCAATTGAACTATGTCTTTAATTATTTTGTTTTTTGTAGCTAATGAATCAATTATTTTATCTTCTAGCGGTTGAATTTCTGAGAGAATTTTAATAAAATTTTGCTGTTTTCTTTCCCAAGCACGAACATTCTTTTCGCCAACACTATCTTTAATAATTTTAAAGATGTCGAATTTGTTTGATTTCGCGGTCATATTCATACTCCTATATCGATCCGAGTTGGATTAAACAGCTTACACCGTTTATCTCTGGATCAGCAACAAATTGATGCTTATACATATATTCAGCAATAATCACAATTCCTTGTTCCCATTTTTCTCTGTTTTTGAATTTTTTCGATTTATCTAAGTTTTCATAAAGAAATCTATATACTTCCTCCCATTGATCATTAGACAAATGATTTGCAAGAAATTCTCTTGCTTTTACCCATTGGTCCTTTTCGATAAATTCTAATAAAGCGAACTTGTAATCATGACTATCATTTTGCTGTGATTTAAATGTCAATTTGTTTGAGATCGTATTCTGTTGAATTAGATTGATTATTTTACGAACATCTGGATAACCAACAGCTATGAACTTATATAAATCATCGATGTTAAATTTTACTTTTTCAGAAATCAAAATGTTTGCGATATATTCAGCAATATCGTCTTTGTTAGGTCCTTTAAATTCAAATTCTTGACATCTAGATTTTATCGCAGGAATAATTCTGTTATGATAATTGCACGTTAATATAAAACGTGCACTTTGATAATATTCTTCCATCATTCTTCGAAGAATAGCTTGACCAGCAGGACTAATATAATCGCTTTCATCAAGAATTATCACTTTAAATTCACTGTCAACAGGAAGTGTTGTTACAAAACCATATATCTTTTCACGGATTGTTTCTACATTATTCTCATTAGATGCGTTTATTATAAGAATATCGTTTTCATCTACGAGGTGATTTGCTAGCAACAATGCAAGAGTTGTTTTTCCTAAACCCGCTGGCCCCGAAAATAATAAATGTGGTATTGATCCCTCGTTAAGATACTCTTTTATTTTTTTCTCAATTTCTTTGTTTTGAAAGATATATTGTTCAAGTGTCGTTGGACGATACTTTTCAACCCAAAGATGTTTTTTCATATCTCATCCTTATTCAACAACATCCAACAATCGTGGAGGGGATTTTACATAAAAAATTTTTAATTTCAACGATTTCCAGTTCTTACTTCTTTGTCTATTTGCTTTTTACCTAACAGCTGTTGTATATCTGGCGACAGTTGTTGAGAAGTTGTTGCTGTCTTTTCTAGTGTATTGATTAGTGACCTTATTAATTGTTTTGTTTCGTTATCAAATGTTTCATTGTTTTCTAGATTTTTTAAAAATGTTATTGAGTCAGTATTTCCGCGTCGCTTGTTGTTTTTCTTCTCAAGAAACGCAATATTTGCTCCGAC
>WAPZ01000179.1 GCA_015520535.1 Candidatus Heimdallarchaeota archaeon | reverse complement strand
ATTGGTAATGGAATGAATAATGAAATATTAGAGTTTATTTTGTCCCAAAACTGGGCACACCTGGTGGGTAGAGAAGGATCGTCAAAATTCATTTTGATACAAAGCTGGGTAAATAGACAATAAAAAGTGCATTAAAATTGCCGCGAAGAAGATGCCATATCTCAAAAAATCAGCCGTAGTTCCTCACTATAAATTTTTAAATATACTACCTTTACCCTTTTCCAATAAAAGAGGTAGTCTGTAAACCTCCAGATTTCTGAAAGGCCGATATTTGTGGATTTCAGTTGAAAAACTGTTTCACAACAGGAAAGAGCCCTTTGTTCAGATTTTTGAAATATGAAAATACATTATCCCTTAATACCAAAAAGCAGAAAATACCAGGCAGGCAAAACTTCAATCGTTATTCCTTCTTTTTGAATAGTATCCAAATCATTCCATGTAAGGAGGTACCCCATTTTGCTCCCCGCATGCTGCAGAAACCTGAATAAACCCTGTATCTCCCGTTCAAATGTCGTGGTATCGGTAATGTCGTAACTCACCTGTAGTGGAATAGTATCACCCAGCAAAAAATCGATCTCCAGGGAATTGCGAAAGTAGCGCAGGGATTTCCCTCGAAAGAAAAGATTGTTCGCCACCGTATTTTCTAATTTTTTACCCAGGTTTTCTGATATGTAAAACGTCTGAAGATATCCATTATCAATAAAATACATCTTGCGCTCTTTTTCTCTGGATATTACCGATTCCCGAAGCAAATTGGATGGGATTAACAGAAATCCCTGCACCGCGTATTCAAAATAGTTGATAATCGTTTTCACGCTTACTGAATACCCCAGTGCTTGGAGTTTATTTTTGATAGATCGAAAGCTAAAGGGTTGTCCGATGTTTTCTGCGGTTTTCTTTAGAACAATCTCGAAGAGGGTTTCATCTTTGATTTTAAACCGCTCGACAATGTCCCGAAAAAAGGCAGTTTTATAATACGCATCGATTAATTTTGTTTTCAAAACAGGATCCCGTGCCAGAGTGATTTCCGGGAATCCACCAAAGTTTACATATTCTTCAAAAAGTGAAAGAACATGGAAACGTTGCTCAGAATAAAGGATATTCGGGTTAACTTTCTCGTTTTTAAATTTCAGAAATTCCCGGAAATTTAACGGAAAAACATTGGCTTCCAGATAACGACCGCCAAGGTGTGTTGCATACTCTTTACTCAGTAACCGGGCATTAGAACCCGTCACAAATACTCTGTAACGATTATCCACCAACTTACGAACAAAGAGTTCCCATCTAGGAATATTGTGAATTTCGTCCAAAAATAGCACTGGCTTTTTAGTTGGATAAAGTTCTTTGTAAGCTGTCAAAATATCCTCAAAATTCCGGGAGGTGAAATCCACCAATATATTATCTTCAAAATTAAGGTAAATAATTTCCGCCATGGGTAGTTTCAATTCGTTCATAATCTGGAACATCAAATATGTTTTACCGGCTCTTCTGGGTCCCGTAATGACCACTGCATTTCGCGTTTCCAGAAACGGCGCCAAATTCAGCTCACGGGGTAACAGGTCATCCGGAATCCCGCTTTCTTGAAACCGTAGAATTAAGGTTTTGAGCACTGTTTTCATGCTTTGTTCCCCTAAGGTATTCATTTTCATCAAATATTGTTCCCTTTGGGGAACATACAAACAGAATCCGTATTCAGCAAGATAAAATCAATGAAAAGTATTCACTTCAAAGTTAGGACGGATTATTAAAATTAGCTTTGACGCCAGTTTTTTGAAGCAAATGAAATGAACCTTCTACTTTGACCAGCCTCAGATTACTGCGTTTAAAAACGTAACGCCAGTGGGCCATCAAAATTGATTTTGACGTAAAACAGGGTGAAACAAAAGAGGATAGGTAATACTGACAACCTAAAATACTAAGGGAGAAAAACGTTCAAATTGTGAAATTGAAGCAAATAGCCTTCAAAATAAATTTTGACGATCCATTTATTCATCTACTTCCCGATATTCTATCTCCCCTTAAAACATCCTTTTTTAAATAATGGGACCCCCAATAGTAATCATCGTTTTTTCCATGAACAAATGAGATGTTGACGTAAGCCTATTTAAAATACCGCAAATGAAATTCATTGTGTTTGCTCCCTCAACACCTCTGACGGCAACACCCCAAACTCCTCTTTAAAACAGCGGGTAAAGTAGGGCAGGTTTTCAAAGCCCACCTGAAAGCAGATTTCCGACACATTGCCGGCACGCTGTTCCAGCAATTGCCGGGCGCGCCGTAAACGAACGGAGCGGATGAAGGCAGACGGACTCTGGCCTGTCAGGGCACGGATTTTCCGCTGCAGGGTGCGGCGGGTCATCCCCAGGGCTTCGCTCAGTTGCCGGGGGCCAAATCCCTCCTGCGCAATGCCTGCCTCGGTCACTTCCCGCAGGCGCTCTAAGAATGCTTTTTCCGCAGAGGGCATTGCCATCGGAGTGGGTTCCAGCAATCCTTCCCGGCGGAAATGCTCCTGCAACCGACGCCGTTGCTCAATCAAATTGCGGACCCGCACCCGCAACTCCCGTGCATTGAAGGGCTTGGTCAAATAATCATCCGCTCCGCTTTCCAGCCCAGTCATTTTGCTCTCCTCCCCTGCCCGGGCAGTCAGTAAAATCACCGGAATGTGGCTGGTGCGCATATCCCCTTTCAGCCTGGCACACAGCGCATACCCATCCATGCCCGGCATCATCACATCGCTGATAATCACCTCGGGCATGTGTTTTACGGCCAGGCGAAAGGCTTCCTCCCCGTCACCGGCTTCCAAAATGCGGTACTCAGAACACAATTGCTGCGCCAGGTAGTGCCGCACAT
>WAPZ01000178.1 GCA_015520535.1 Candidatus Heimdallarchaeota archaeon | reverse complement strand
TTCGATTTTTTTAATTTTTTGACGATTTTTTTAATTATGTTAAGGGAAGGAATTATATGTTCGGTTGAATCGTTCTTATACACGCTAAAATATCTCCATTCCAGCAGTTCACTATGGAGTGTTTCAGTTAGATATGCAAACAAATCCACGGTTATTCCTTCTGTTTTCAGATATTTGTGGAAATAAAGTTCATATACTAATGGATCAATGACTTTTTTATCAACAAACATCATTAAGTCTCTAATATTTTCTTTTTTAGCATTAATATGCCCCAGTGTCGTAATATCATCATAAATTTGGTTCAAAAAAAGCATAATATCACTGAAAACACTTAAAATTCTCATTTTTTCTGTGCTGGTGCGTGGAATAGGAAGAAGGACCACTTCCGACTTTCGAAATCGTACGGCATCTGATGACAATAAAACGGCATAAAAAGTTTTAAAAATCCAAAAAAGGGGGTAAGAATTTAATAAAGCCAATAAATACTTCAAAAAAACTTCTTTTTCGGGATGTGTAGTCGTGAGGATGTATGCGGTGGCATCCACATAAAATCTACGCTCATCATACGTAAAACGTGGTTTCTTTAACGAAATTTCTTGCCAAATTAGTTTTGGTGCCTCAAAATGTTCAAAGTAAGCAATAGTGTCTTGAATTTCATACCATTGATATTTTCCGGGCTTTCGTCCCAATTCATCTTTTTTTCGCTTTGGTTGTAGATATGTTCTCCATTGCGCTAAATATGATTTTATAGTTGGATATTGATCAATGTTGATCCCTCTACGCGTAAATATAAGCCATAAATCGGACCAATTAAGCTTATAGCGATCTATATCTCTCCCCCGCACAAAAGGCTTTATGATATCAGCATTTTTTTCATCTTTTTCGAGTAAATGTTGCCTTATTCTGCTTGAAATTAGAAAAGCACGATTAAAACCGGTCACAATGCCACGATAGATTGTTACTGGCAATTGAGAAAACTTGCGTAAATGGTTTTCTAAATATTCAAAAATTTCTTGTTCAATTATAGCAAGAAAACGCCATTCACGTCCTAGAAAGTTCTGTTGTACGCGTGTAAGAAGTGTTTCATCAGTTATTAAGGCAAAAAAACTTTTCAGTTCCTCAATGTGAGAATATTTTTTCTCTATGGAACTAACATATTTAACTATTTGATTTTCCGCGGGCTTTTTCTTTTCAATTAAATAAATAAGATTATGGACGTTCACACCCTCAAACACGGTAAGATTACCAAAATCTATTAAATAATGAATCCTATAAGATTTTGCCAGAATTTCACGTAAATTGGCACCATATTTTGCTCGTATCCACTTATTTGAAGTTATAAATGCATTATAACCTCCACGACACAATAACTCTAAACTTCTAGCGATAAAATAAAGAGAAAGGTCTGCGGTACCACTAGAAATCAGCGGAAATAATTGCCGTAAAATGTGTTTTATCGGGCCACCTAAACGCTCTTGCCGCACATATGGTGGATTTCCCATAACTATATGAAAACCGTAGGGTTGAGAGAAAAAAACAGTTGGGAATTCTAAAATCCAATGAATGAGTTGCAATTCTTGGAGATGTTCCTGAGAAATCTCAAGATCTTTACTCAATAAGTGATTTAACGTTTCATTTAAACTTTTTTTTATCGTCTCGGCTTCTTGACGAACTTCTTTTAAAAGGTCCGTACTGCCAAGAAATGGAAAAAGAGCATTTAACACAGTAAGTCGCACAAAAAGATCATTATTATTGAAATGGGCAGAAATATTTGCGGAATTTTCTAAGACAAGTTTTTTTAATGTCATTGCGTCATGAATAAACCGAAGTTTGCCGAAAAAAGTTTCCAACCACTGGGTAACTGTACTTAAAATTGCGGGCCAGTTGAAATGCTGCTTAAGAGTATTATAAGTATAGCCAATTAAAGCAGTTCCGGCAATAAGATTCAACACCGGCGGAACAAATTCGCCAACCTGTTGACAAAAGTGAACGTGTTTTTTCAATATTCTTAATCTTAAACGGATTTTTGTAAGTTCAACAGCCAAAGGATTTTGGTCGACACCATAAAGATTTGGCAGAACAAAAAAATGAAAAAAATAAAACTGAAAGTCATGATCCGTGGATATCTTATCTAAATCAATTATTATTACTTTTTCGGTTAAAAAAAGTTTTTTTTGCAATTTCAACGGATACTGATGTGCATGTAGGTGTGCTTTAATTCTTAAAGCCAACATTAAAATATGATCACTTATACCTTCTAAGAAATGTCCCGTTCCAACAGCGGGGTCTAAAAGGGTTATTTCAGTTAACAAAACTAAAATCCTCTGTAAAATGAAAGGATTAGCATTTGTAAAGAGTTCTTCCATACTCTTGTAGGTGACATGGAATTCTTTTTTCACCCATTGCAAAATATAGGTATCAATGGTCAATGCTGTCATCAAAGTAACGATTTTTTTTGGCGTATAATAGGTGCCCGTAGCTTTCTTATGGCTACTTGGTTGCAAGCTTTCAAGTACCAAACCAAGAAAATAACCATCAAGTGATATTCGCTCACATTCGCAAAGTATTAATAAATTAAAGAGCGGAAAAAACGGTACTTTTTCACATTTTTTTAATGAGTCAAAATTCTGTGGAATAGTGGGATCAAACCAATAGGAATCATCAATTGTCCTAAGCGTTTTAGTAGGGTGTAGTAAAAGAAATGGTTTGAGATTAAATATTGTTCCTAAGACAGGATCATGATAAAAAACAGTATCATCGGTAAGTTTAGCTAAAGTTTTCAATAGATATCTGTCTCTTATACACA
>WAPZ01000177.1 GCA_015520535.1 Candidatus Heimdallarchaeota archaeon | reverse complement strand
CTTTTCTCGTATTTGTATGCCACCACAGAAAATTTTAAAATAGGGGATTTGACTGATTTTTTTGTGTATAAGTTGATTAAATGGCGAAAGGAAATAAGATCTTGGTTGAAAAAATGACAGAAGTGACAGCAGAAGAAAACATTGTAGAAACAACTAACTTGGTTAAATTTTACGGAAAGAAATGCGTTGTGTATAATTTAAATTTAAGTGTTCCCAAAGGTGGCATTTTTGGTTTTTTGGGTCCAAACGGGGCGGGAAAATCCACCACGATTAAAATGCTATTAGGTCTTTTACGTCCCACGTCTGGTCAAATTAAAATTTTTGGAAAAAATCTGAAGGCTGCACGTGTGGATATTCTTAAACGCGTGGGATATCTACCAGAAAAACCCATTTTATACGAAAAAATGACGGTACTTCAATTTGTCACTTTTATGGCACGCTTACATGGCGTAAAAAAGAATCCAAAAAAGCGTGCCTTGGAAATGTTAGATTTTTTCGGCGTTGGTAAACACATACTCTCTCAATGTCGCGAGTTGTCGGCAGGTCAACGACAACGAGTTGGACTGGCACAAGCATTTGTTCATGACCCCGAATTTATCATTTTAGATGAGCCCACCACCAATTTAGATCCTTTAGGGAGAATGCAGATCTTCGAGAAACTTCGTTATTTGGTAGAGGAAGAAAACAAAACCATTTTTATTTCCTCGCATATCTTGCCAGAGATAGAACGATTATGTGATTATGTGGGCGTGATTAATCAAGGCACATTAGTGGCGTCAGGTTCATTAGGCGAGATTATAGCGAAAACCGTCAATAACGAGTTTGTCATCGTGGTGGATCGACCTAACATTTTGATGCGCAAAATTGGCGAGTTGCCATATATATTACAAAGCAACGAAAAAGATTACCAAGTTATCGTTTCTGTGGATCCCGAGCATGTTAAAGCCTTTGTAAAAGACGTGATGAACATCATTATGGAAAATGATATGCTATTGAAAAGCTTTAAGCCGCTTTATATGCCGATAGAAAAAATGTTTATAGATGCACTGGGAATTAGATCAAAGAGTGAGTTGGAAAATGTCATGGAATAGAAGTGAATCCGTTTTACAAGGAATTAGGGGATATTTACTAGATTCACCGTTAAGTATTCTGATTCAACGGCAGTTTCGTACCATCGTTGTTAGTAAAAAATTTTTTTTGATTGTCTTTGCCTTCATCTTACCATTGGCTTTTCAATTATTATACGTACCGGCACCAAAAGCAAAATCAACAGCTGATATTAAGGATTTTTTTGAATCCTTCTACGGAAAATATGTGTTGAATCTTATGTCGGCATTAAGTGGCGATAAGGTTCAATATGGGGCAATAAGCGGTTTATTGTTTCAAATTTTAGTTATTCTTATTTGTTCCGAATTTTTGGCGCAAGAATATGAAGAAGGAACTATTAGCATATTATTAGTTAAACCTGTGCGTCGCAGTGAAATCCTTTTTGGAAAACTCTTTGGTTTCATGTTTTTTAGTGCTATTCTAGGGTTTATCACGACGTATGGATATACAGCTTTACTTGTATGGCAAATGCAGGGCGATGTACAAAATTATATCGATGTAGCATTGACGTCCGCCACGGTGTGCTATTTTGTGTTATTACTGGGCATTTTTACATTGGCTACGTTCATGTTGGCGTTGAGTGCCTTTTTCAGTAAAGGTCTTTATGCCGCCTTAACCGGAATTCTTGTCTTATTTGCGATTGAAATTTTTGTAACGGGGATTTATGGTCCGGAATACAGCTTGTCCTATCAATTAGGAATCATATTGGAAGAATTTGTGATTTTATCCAATACAAATCTTTATAAAGGCGATTGGCTCTTTTCTTTAGTCGCAATTGTTCTGTTAAATGCCTTTTTCCTTCTTTTTGCGATGATCAATTTCTTTAGGAGAGAATTTCCATGAAAATCGAAAAAATTACTGCATTCATAGTGCTTTTCCTATTACTGTGGGCAATTATTCCCTTAACGTCAATTCACACCTTAAAAACCAGCGTACAAATTCAAAAGGAACATAATAGATTTACGACATCAGACATTCTTCAAAAAAACACCTTTAGTCGGTTACCTTCTTTGTCCACCAGAAGTAAACCTCGTTCGCTGAATATAAACTCACTTGCGCAAAACACTCAATTTTTTGTCAATGATACGGCAGTTATTGGGCTCCCCTATTACTTTCCGGCAATTCCGCAAGGAAGCAATATAACACTTAACTATCGGCTTGAGACAAACAAATCGTATATAGGTTTCATTTTGGGGTTCCAATCGCCCAATGTTGATTTGGATATCTGGATCTTAAGTCCTCTGTCTTCGAATCAATCTGAAATAATTCAGTTTACTAAAAATCATACCATTGGGGTTGAGGATGTAATTGAATTTGTGCCGAATGCAACTGATACTTATCCAGTAGTTCTCTATGCCCACTCAGTTTCTGGTAATTACAGTTATTTTGGCTTTGCCCTTTTCGAAGTCTATAAAACCAGCTTTTATATTGAAGAACCACGTTACTTCCCCTTAAATCAAACACCACGCTATCATACATATTATGGTGTCTTCTGGAAATGGTCAAAAGACTTCTCTGACACTAACTTAACTTTTTCACTGAATTTTACGTCTAAGATGACAGTGGATGTTTCTTTATATCGATTCTTTACAGCAACTGACAAAAAAAATTATCTTCCGCTGGACATTACCAGTAACGTTACCGTAGAGGATTCTTTAACAGTTAAAAGCGCAGAACAAGGGAGCCTTTCTGTTATTATAGGTCCACAAGAACTAAATTGGATTAAAAACCCCGGTTGTATCTTGTTCTTTCACGTAATTGCGGGAGAGGGCAATGTAACATTTAATTTTACTGCAAGCCCCTATTTTACAGATTCACGCTTTACGACTCCGATCGGCGTTGCACAGCAGATTGTAAACCTCGAGGTTGGAAAATATGCCTTATTTAGTTATTATATGGAGAAAAATCGCGAATATGACATTATTTTAACATCGTATGCCACATTTGGTAATAAGTCTGAAGATTTGGATTTAGATCTTCAAGTTTGGCGTGGTGGTCCTTTAGATGCGATTAATGGAATTAACAATCCTAAGCTGCTTCCCTTAGAATATACAACTAAAAAATCCAATCCGGATCTAATCTTGCGATTTACTGTCCCTACTTCGGGTCGGTATACCATTGCCGTAATTAATGATGAGACTGAAAGTACGACAAATGGCAATGCGTTTCTAAATGTTTTCTTCCATTGGGAGTTAGCACAAACAAATAAAATTACGGCTTATCTAGAAGGAAAAGACAGTAGAAAGCCTTCAACAAATGTGTACCATTCGTATAAAGCCTTTTTTGTAAAAGTCAACCGATTTAAAGGGAAAAATCTCACGTTTCAAGCAAAATTGCCAGAAAATTTGGATGCAGAACTGCGCATATTTGAATTTACCTCAATTCAAGAACAAATAAATTATCAAGCGTATTCTCATGAAAAGGCGATTGATTGGAAACGTGGTAAAAAGGGTAATCTCATAACAGTGAGTGCAGAAGTTGGAAGACGTGGAAATGATCGAGTTAATGACACGTTTTGGATTGTATCATTAGAAGCCATTCGTGGGTATGCCAATCTAACTATCACATGGTCTGTCTCGCCAATTAAAATTGATCTCATCCAATATGGCATCGCGTTTAGTATTATCTTTTTAGCGTTAGTTGTTGTTATCCTTTCTGCATGGAAACTCGAACGACTTATTAGTTAATTGTCATATAATAGAATAATGCTTGTTATTTTGTATTTTAAGATCACAATAATGCCTCTATAGTTGTATAATAAACTATATTACTCGCTAAAGTGAGAATGGATGGTGACAAATCGAGAAAAAACCTCTAATCTTTCATTAGAGGATCAATATTTTAGAGAAAAATTTCGGCTATGGTGGAAAAGTAAAATTTGGAAACGAGCCGTTATTAGTATGACGTTTCCTTATCTCCTGGTATTCGGATTATTTGTTTATTTTGCTTATACCACAAACAACATTCCCACCTTTCTTCATCTTACGTATATTATTTTCACATCAGATTATGACCCCACGGAAAAAAACGTTCAATTGAAACTTCCACTTAGTTATTGGCTTTTATTTTGGTTGTTTATCGTTTGTTGTCTTATAGTGAGCCTTTTGCTTGTCCGAAAACACATTACTTCGGTTCCTTTTGATCCAAAATCGCCACTTGCTAGCCTAATAGCGTTGTATGATGGTAACATCAAAGAGATGGAAGACTTTCATTACTTAGTGGAAAACAAACGGGCAATTTTTTTTTATCCCACCATTGCATGGCTACTTCATGCAATCGGCTTTACTTTAGCTACTATTCATGTTTTACATTCGTACTTTGTCTCTATAAACATCATTCTCACTGTTAGTCTTATCCTTTTAGTCGAAGCCATCGTCAGTGGGATGCATTATCCCACTGAAGTCAGTTTCTACTTTAATATTATCGTCTTTTTTTCTATTACAGGTGTAGTTGTATTTATTATATTTGGGGGGGCTTACAATATTAATGAAATGGTTAGTGCCGCATACGGCGCCAGTAACGTGATGTGGCCAATCACTTGGCAACTAAATCTCAGTGCTGGTTATAGAAATCACTCCACTACAGATAATAATCTTAGCTTTGCAAAATTTATTGATCGTCATTTTGGTACGGTGGCGGCAATGATATTCGGTATTATTATAAATGGAACCATTTTCATAGGCGTAACGTCCGGATCTATCGAAACTGGTTTTGCTATAGGCTTTGTGACTCTTGTATATAGTGGACTATGGAGTATCCCTTTTATTTTTCTTTCTTGGGGTGTTTGTGAGTTAAGTGAATGGTATTTCAAAACATTTGGGAGTTCTGAACGCGTTGAGAACTGGCCGGCAATGACGTTGTATCAGCAAATCTACCAGTTCCATTTTGGTCGAATGTTACCGGAAAAAGATGTTTATCAACGCATAAAGAAATTACGGATTACAGAGTCAGTAGCTGTTTTACAACATTTTGGCTATAGAAATTTTGAGGAGTTTTACATAATGCTGCAACGAAAGAGAAAGTCTCGTAGATAATTCTGCTTTTTCTTGCAGGAAGAAAAAAGGGAATGAAAGAAATTTGGTTTTTTACTAGGCTATTGAATCATACAACCATCGTTTTTTTAGCGGCAAATTATTTTTTCGTGAATTTTAATTTGAATGGCTGAGCAATTGGACAGTGCCATTTGTTCCATCAAGTTTGACATAATCTCCATTTTTTAAGATTTTTGTGGCATTTCTGATCTGCAATACTGCGGGTATTCCGACTTCTCTGGCGACTACAGCACCATGGCTCAGTAAGCCACCTTCTTCCAAAATTATACCTTTTGCCAATGCAAATAATGGTGTCCAGCCGGGGTTGGTGAATTTTGTTACTAAAATTTCTCCTTTTTGCAATGCTTCACCATCTTCTAGTTTTAGAATTATTCTGACTGTTCCTTCAACGATTCCCGCGCTACAACCGACACCTTTTAATGTAGTATTGTCAGCGGTGGTTTCTTGAACTTTGGTAGTCATTGAGACGTTTCCGGTGATCGTTGGTGGGGCGTCAAAATTTTTAAAGCAGTGCCATTTGAGTTTTCGATAAGAAAGTTCTTTTCGTAGTTCTTCAAGTGTTGTTTCATTATTAATGAATTTTAGCACTGTGTGATATTGTACATAGAAAAGATCATCGTTTTCATCAATATAACCCATTTCTTTCCATCGTCGAGCTAGTTCTAAGGAAAAATGCCGTAAATGATAAAATATTTTAGAAACGGGCAGTCGAGTCGCCTCACGAAGATAGACATAGTATTGCAATTGCCGTAACTCATGTTTGAAGCTTTTCCAGCGATACCATCCGATGAGTTTTCCAAAAAAACCACGTTTCAATAATTTTCGGACTTTTTCTTCCTCTTGAACACGTTCTTTTTCTTGTTGCTTGAGTTTTTCCTCTGGTGTTATGGTATTGGCGTTATTACCACTCACATAGTGTTTTAACAGCTCTAATGCCAGCCATGGTTGATCTCCCCAGCGTGGTTGAGAGAGTTCTTCATCGTACGCAGTAATATAAGCATACGTTGAAACATAGGTTTCCAATTTTTTGGCAAAGGGTGTTGTTTCTTTTGTATCTTTTAACTTTTGGATGATTTCCTTTGTCTCGGTATTTATGACAATCGAACGTGCTTGTTCATTAGCCATAATTTCTGTTGCTAATTTCCAGAGGCTCAAAAGGGCTTCTGACGTTTTAATGTCTGATAATCCGGTTAAAAGTTTTCCTACTTCGATTTTTTGGTCATCGGGAAGTTTTTTATTGATATTCTCTATTTTTGGGACAAAGTCGTCGTGAATCAACGCGCCAAGAAAACCGACATGCATTGCTATTTGATTTGTGTAAAGTGCATAATGGACAATTTCTTGATATTTTTCATAAAATTCATCTAACGGAAGCTCTGTAAGCTTTTTCGCTAATTCTGCAAAATATGTCTCTTTTTCGGGAAATTCTTTCAAATGTGCCTCGGCGATTTTTGGATATTCTTTTAATTGTTTGTTTAAGGCTAGTAAAACGGGAATTGCTCGTATTATGGTTCCTAATGTCCATGGCGTTGTTTGACCATCACCTTCATAATATGGCTCGATGCCAGCATTTTCATCAAAAATTCGTTCATTATAGCCGGGAATTCTAGATACCAATTTTTTAATGGCACCGACGTTCCAATATGAGCGAGAAAAAAATTCGGTGTACCATTCAGGTTCGGGATCATTTTTCTTCATAAGCTTGATGTCCCGCAGTACCTGACTCATTTCCCATCTAAAAGGATCTCCCGAAAAATAGCGTGAATACGGTTTGATTCCCTCAGGTGGATATACTTCACGTAGGTTTGCGGTGGTCCATTGACCGAAATCCGGCGCAAAATTGAGTTTAGTAATTGGTCGGACTTGTAAGATATAAATGGTGTCCTTTTCAATTGCCCATTCAATATCTAACGGCTTGCCATAATGTGCTTGGATTTGTAAGCCCAATTGTGCCAATTGTAGCAGTTTGTGATCTGAAAGGCTTTGTTGTTCTTGTTCTTCACTGGAAAGTTCTATTTTCTCGGTTTTACCCGTGTCACTTAAGTGTATTTTGAACGGTTTCTTTTGAATGTGCTTTTCCAGTATTTTTTGCTGATATCCATTGACCACAAAACGATCGGGACTAAGTTCACCTGAAACTACGGCTTCACCGAGCCCCCAGCACGATTCAATTAAAATCTCTTCATCTCTGCCTGTGAGGGGATTGACAGTAAACATCACACCGGAGATATCAGCATTGACCATGCGTTGAACAATAACCGCCATTTTCGGAATATGTTCTTTTATATCTTGAATTCGTTTATAATGCTCGACTCGTGCAGCAAATGCTGACATCCAGCATTTTTTTATGGCTTTAAGAAGAGCTTCCTTTCCTTTGATGCCTAAATACGTTTCATACTGTCCAGCAAAGGAAGCACTGTCTAAATCTTCTGCAATTGCCGAGGAGCGGACAGCTACAAGTGGTTCTCCCATTGTTTTATAAAAATGGAGGATTTTTTCTTTTAATTCGACCTCAAGTTCTGTGTGAAGGATTTTTTGGGGAATTTCACTGTCATTTTCTAGCTCATCTATTTTTTGGAGGTGTTCTTCGAAAAAGACAGTGGGAATAACAAAGCCATCGGGAACGTTTACTTTAGTTCCGACTATTTTTCCAAGGTGATAGGCTTTACCACCAACAGCATTTTTTTCATGTTGTGGAATCTCCTTCAATGGAATGATTTCTTTGCTCACTTCCAATCCGATAATCACCCATTAAGATTTGTCGTAAGAAAATTTACCGCATTGTCGATTGCATTAAGAACGAACTTGACTTCATCTTCTTGGATAATTAATGGTGGCATGATAATTGAGGTGTCTTCTTTGTTGCCACAATGATTCGCTAACACACCGTTCATCGCTAAAGCACCTGTCATACCTCGTCCCATCTCTTCAGTAGGGAATTCTATTCCAATAAGTAAGCCTCTTTGACGAACGTCTACAATAGCGTGGTCATATTTATTCTTTAGTTCTGCTAAGCCTTTACTAAATATTGCACCCATCTCACGTACATGGCTTAAAAACTCTTCCGTCGCTAATTCATCCAACATAGCCATGGAGGCTACACATCCCAACTCGGCACCGCCAAAAGAACTCATGTGGATAAAAGGATCATCATCAAAAATGCTTTGAAGTTCTTCAGTATAAATAGCCGCCGTAATGGGATATACACCACCACTTAGTCCTTTTCCAAGAACTAAAACATCGGGTACCACGTTCCATTCTTCGAATGCCCATAGTCTCCCCGTTCTTCCGAGTCCCGCTTGGACTTCATCTAAAATCATTACTGTTCCATATTCGTCGCATAGCTTTCGCACTTGCTTTAAATAACCATCTTTCGGAATCAGTACACCACCCGGAACGGGGATTGTTTCCATTATGACTGCTGCTGTCTTTTCACTGATTGTCTTTTCTAAAGCTTCAATATCATTAAACGGAACTTTTTTGAATTCTGGTGGAGAGCCACCAAATTTTTTGTTGAAACGTGGCGACCCCGCAGCTAATGCTAACCCCGTATGCCCATGATAACCGCCTTTGATTGAAATAATTTCTTTGCGGTTCGTATAGCCGCGTGCTAATTTCAAGGAAAAATCAATGATTTCACCACCTGAAGCACCAAACATTACATATTCAAGAGCGTTTGGTGTGAGATCAGCTAATCTTTTGGCTAAATTCGCACGGTATTCTGATAAAAGCATATGATCGCCAATATCAAGATATTCTAACGCTTTTTTGAGTGCTTGTGTTGGTTTTTGCGGACAGTGTCCTAAATTGAAGACTCCGCCGGAACTTCGACAATTTAAAAGGCGTATTTCATTGTCAACATCCCAAATCCAGACTCCTTCTCGTTTTCCGGGAACAAATACCACACCGTAGCGTTCATATTCTCGGACTCGTGCCCGGACCACATGATTTTTGTAATTTTCAATCGCCTTTTTCTTTCTTTCACTCATTGGCATCATTTTATTTCACTATATTCTCTATAAGGTGTTTTTGGACACTTGGTTTTGTTGTTTAAGTTTTTGATGTGAGGACGATCACGTTAAACTTTAATAGATTTTTTAGAATAATCGCCATGAAATTCGGTCGGTATAGTGCGAAGAACTTCGACCAGGAGTTCTGTTGCCTTTGATGTCTTTAGCAGTCTTGGAAGAGATCCTTTGACTTTGAGTTTCCGCATAATGAAAGCACGGTTGACGTTAAGCTTGCCAGTGAGAATATCCACATACACGCCATACGGAGCCGTAAGAATGAAATTAGTTTTCCTTTCGCCCCGCCATACATCTGTTATTTTGCCATTTTCAACCGTAAATCCGACTATTAATGGCTCTGTTATTCCTTTTTTAGGTTCTTCCTTCAAATAAAGGGTATAGGAGTCATTTACCGATTTTGCTAATTTTTCATATTCTTTGTCTTCATTCAGTCTTTTTTTGAATTCTTGCAAATACTCGTCGCTTCCCAACAGCATTTTTTTCACCCATTTCTTCTTTACTACTTTTTTCTTTAACTATAGACTCATTTAATCTAGTTTTACTACAACTTTCCCCGCGCTGGGGTTAGATCCCGTAAGAAACTTGAAGCCTTCGTCTATTAAGGCTTCTAAGG
>WAPZ01000176.1 GCA_015520535.1 Candidatus Heimdallarchaeota archaeon | reverse complement strand
GCTATATGGTGAAAGAGCTTTTTGATAGGTTTCCAACCTAACTTCAGCTTTTTGTCTTTGCGCTTTTGAAAGATAGTGTAATCGAATAGTGGTCCATTTTTCCTCAAACTGGGCCTGGTAAGCGCGCAACCGTTTTTTCATAAGATTCTTTTTATCTTCATCAATTGAACCATTCAAAATCTGCCCTACTGAGACTATTTTTTGATGGATTTTTTTTATTTCTTCCAAGTCATGCTGAGAAAACTTCATGTCTTCTAATGACCGTTCAACAAAAAGGGAACGGAAATCTAAATAGGTGCTTACAGCCTTTTTTACATTTTTATTCCAAATTAAAAATCGAATATATTTTTTGAAAAAAATTTTCATCTCTACATAGAGTTTTTCGGGTGTATGTGTTAGACTGGCATATATTGTATAAGGGCGAATCAACCGAATGCCTTTCTCGAAAAATTTTTGGGCCTGTTCTACTTGTCCCAACTCCAGATACACATCTATCAGGAAATTATAGACCTCGAATAACTGAACATATGAAGACCATTTTTCAGCCAACCTGGCTGATTGCAACCCCCACACCAGTGCGGAATCCCGTTTCTGTTCATAACAAGCTATTTGTCCCAGACCCAGCATCCCTTTGATACGGTAATCAGTATGGTAATCTTCTTTAATTGAGCCAACAAGATTATGGAAATACAATTTGGCACTATCCAGTTGCCGCACTTCAAGAGCAATACTCCCTTTTAAAAACAACCAATTATATTTCTCTTTAACATTAGCAATTTCGGATAATAACACACGAACACGGTTTAAGTAATAATTTGCTTCCGGATATAATTTAATGTTGTAGTTTAATTCAGCTAATTGAAATAGCGTTTGTAATTGATCATTTTTTGTGCCATATTTTTCTTCTATTGACAAAGCCTGTAAAAACTTTTCTTCGGCTTGTTGAAACATTCCCAATTTTTGATAAATCATGCCAATTTGCGCAATGGTAGATGACTTTAATTGCATATAATTGATTCGTTCCTGCAATCTTAAAGATTGGTTCAGATATTTTAGCGCCTCATCCAGCAATCCCATTTTCCAGTATATTTTCCCCAGACCGAAATAATCATAACATAAACCAATCGAATCAGATTGCTGAATATCTATTGAGAAAACATGCTTCATTTGCCGCAACGCATCCTGTAAGTTCCCGTAATTCAGCTGCAGCATGCTAACATTCCAGAGGGCTTCAGAAAGAATTCGAGTAAAACCTTTTTGCTTAGCAATTTGAATAGTATTGTTATAGGCAGTAATTGCAGATGCATAATCCCCTTCATACTCAGCCAAGTTCCCTATATTTATCCAGACCATTGCTTGCCCTTCAAAGTCCTGCTGGGTTTTTGTTAGGTGTAATGCTTGTAGCAGATAATGGCGAGCGGTTGGAAAATCCCCTTCTTCTTTTAAAATAATAGCAAGATTGTTCAAAACATTAATTTTTAAAATTGTTTGGTTACCTCCTTCAAGTTCATTTAAAAACTGTTGATATGCATTTTTAGCATCTGTTAATTTGCCCATATCTTCGCGAGCTAAAATCAAATTATATTTAGTTTTTAGTATCAGATTTTTCTCATTTGTAGCCTCAAATATTTTTAATGCCATATCAAAATAGATTTCAGCAGAATCTAACTTCCCTTTGTAATAACAGGTTTTTCCTCGAGTCAATAGCTGGATTCCATTAAAAACTATTTTTATCTGCTGATATTTCTTTTGGAGCGATGGAGAATTAGAAACACTCAATCCACGCTGATAATAATTATAAGCCCTTTTCCAATCTGCTTGTTTCTTAAAATAATCCCCTAAACCTTCCAGCGCTTTTCTGTCTTCCCTAGAAAGTTGTTGAACAAGTTGATGAAATTGGAAACTATCCAAAACTGCTGATTGGGCTTCCAAATACCATAAATACCATTGTGGTTCCCATTCATCAGCCGGTTGTTTTTCAAGTAAATTAATTAGAGAGTAGTACTGTTTTTTTTCTATTAAAAACTCGACATACAATTTAAATAGCGCTCCACGTGTAAAGAAAAAAAGTACTATAGTGCTAAACAGCATACAAAAAAAGGATACTAAAATTTTTTGCCTCATGAGATATTCTCAAATTTTTACGAAAATGGATTTGTCTCAATTCATTCTTTATTTTAACATATAAATTATGCAAATAAATCAAACAGGAAAAATCCTT
>WAPZ01000175.1 GCA_015520535.1 Candidatus Heimdallarchaeota archaeon | reverse complement strand
GCTATAAAAGGAGAAAGTAAAGGGAAATGAGGTGAACCTCTGTGTCAGATGATCTAGAGGCGCTGAAAGCAAAAAAAATGCAAGAATTACAGAAAATGGCTGCGTTGCAGCAAGAATTTGGGGGAAAAGTGAAAGAATTAACCGCCAGCGACTTTAACGAGGCATTAAGAAAAGTCGGCGATACGCCATTATTTGTAGACTTTTGGGCAGAATGGTGTGCTCCATGTCGGGCAGTAGCTCCAATTATTGAAAAATTGGCTAAAGAATATAATGGAAAAATGTTTTTCGCCAAATTAAACGTGGATTTCGCTCCTCGAATAGCACAGATGTTTAGTATCCGGAGCATTCCAACATATATTATATTTTACCGTGGACGGCCGTTAGTTCAAGCAATTGGTGCCATGCCGGAGAAAAAGTTCCGTCAATTCATAGAAAGTACGCTTAAAAAACTCGAGGTACTTTGAACCCAAACACAACTATAATTAGGTGAGAAATAATGCGAGCAAAATGGAAGAAAAAACGCATGCGAAGACTGAAACGTTTAAGACGTCAACGAAGACAAAAGAGTAAATAATTTTGTTATTTAGGTGATTTATCTTTTAAGTACCATTTTTCTTCAACTCTACTATATTTTATCATCTTCTTCCTTCTATTTTATGATTTCTAAATGGTTTTCATTAAAGAAAATCCAAGAAAAGCTCGAAGGAACTATGATTTCAAAGTTTAAATGCTCTTTTTTGAGACGGGCAATATATTCAGCCACTTCTGAAAGTTTATGACGATTAGAAATGTGTATAGGGATTAAATACCTGATATTTATAGCACGCTGGTTGAGTTCGGACACCAACTCTTCTAAAGCGGCATGGGATTCTAAATAATATCCTTCTTCTGCGGTTAAATAGGAACAATCATGGATAAGCACGTCAACATTCTGATAAAATTTCCATAAATCAGTAGCAGTCGGAAGAGACGAATCACCACTATAAGCGAACGTTAAATTGAGCGTAGTAAAAAGATCAGATTTTTTAATCAAGACATTATTATAGCGAACACCCGTCGGATTATTTCTGATCTCCCCAATAAGGTGTGTGGGTAGATTTAGTTCCTTTAATTTCGCCAAATTGATTTTTTCCTTGCTATAAACTAATTTGTATGCAAGGCTCCCAAGTGGAAGATGCGGTGTTTTTTGAGTGTATAAGGTCCAATTTGATTTTAATGCAATTTTTTCACCCGGTTCTAAGGCTATGATGTTAATATATTTCGTTACACGCTTTCCAAATTCGCTCATTAACATGAGGCGTAAATATGCGGCACTATCTACTGGAATTTTTTTCTGAACAGTTTCGGGCAATTTTAAGTGGCCGATAAGGCGAATTCTGAGAGGGATGGTACTATATTGTGGTATATAAATGTTAAGGCGTTCATTTTCACGCTTTTCACGTTCAAATAACAAAAGATAATGCAATAAGTGACGTAAACCACCCCAATGATCCCAATGAAGATGGGTGATGAAAATGTGTTTAATTTTTGCCAATGACGGCGTTCCAGTAGTAGCTATATAACGTGGGAGTTGTCCATTTTCATTAAGTGTCTTCCATTTCTCACGAAAAATGCTAAAAGAATAGATGAATTCTGGATTAATATCAAACAAATACTCATTTTCAACTAAAATAGATACCGTTGGACTTTGTGCCGTAGGTATTGTTCCACGAATTCCAATCAACCCTATTAACACGCTCAATCCCACACTGTCTCATTTACTGGCGCAACTCGTGTGATGTATATCTCTGGTCTTTTCATGTCATTGCGAATAAAATGCCTCTTAATAAACGTTTCTGATTAATTTCGACGTCTATGACTTTTTGTAGGAAATTTAAATCAATTTAAGGTCAAATTTCATCATTAAAAAGCATGTTTGACAAAAAGAAAATGCAAAGATGTCTTTACATTAATAAAGGGAATAAAAAATACAGTAAAATGGGTTTTGATACGCATTGAGAACATTTAAAGATCACATTTAGGCGATTAAAGTGACTAAAGCGCAAAAAAGGTCTCGGCGGATATATGAAGCAACGTTTGCTCCCATAGGGAGAGTTGTGGCTAAGACAGGCATTACAGCAAATGCTTTAACTATAATAGCGGTTCTAATAAGTATTTTAAGTGCATTTTTCTATGCCATCCAGAACCCACTTTTGGGGATGGTATTTCTTGTATGTTCTTCCTTAGCAGACATGTTGGATGGCTCGGTAGCACGTGCACGCGGAACCTCATCACAATTCGGCACGATATTTGATCACACAATGGATCGTATTAGCGAATTTTTCTTTCTTTTAGGAATTATGGCCGGCAGATATTCGCCACCGGAATTTGTTTTTTTCTGTTTTGAAGGAATGCTAATGGCGTCTTTTATAAGAGCTAAGGCTGAAAGCATGGGCGTTGATAATTGTTCGGTAGGAATAATGGAGCGAAAAGAAAAACTAACATTACTTGGGTTTGCCTCCTTTTTAGAATTTTTAAATCAATATCAACTTTACCCCGTTATTAAAACATGGCCTCTCGGTGCACCATTCTTACCTTTGGCACTTGCATTGCTGATCATTGGAACATTATCGAATATTAGTGCACTCCAACGGCTTTTATACGCAAAAAAGTATTTTAAAATGATGAATACAGAAAAATAAAACAAAAAAGAGAGGAAATCTTTAATCCTATCGAATGCCATACTTTTTCTTTTTTTAAGTAATAAAAAATGAAATTAGACGTGCACTCGCTGGATGCAGTAAATATTTATTCGGGCACCCGTAATGAGGGTACTTTGTAGAGCCGATCAATGCTTTTCTCTTTAAACTCCAAGAGAAGGCGTTCTAATTTTTCAAGCGCATCATTCATGGCTTTTTCAGCGCCAAATTCCGTGCTTGTCGTATTTAAAATGATACCATTGCTGGAAGTCAACCGCACGGTACAGGTCCAGCTATACATGGCACGTTGCTGTTGATACGCATTCTTTTTAAACCGGACATAAAGCCGCGCTTCTTTTCCTAACCAACGACTGAAATTTTCCATGATAGACAGTCCTTTTCTTTGAGCAAAGTGCTGAACATCCTCGTCGGGCGCATGCATCACCCATACCTGATAGTCAACTTCTCGTTCCCCTTCAAACATATAAAAAATAACATCTCGTGTGGTGATAATGCCTGCCTCTTCAGCCTTAAGTGGTCCCGTTTGGTTTGCTGGTGTGACCACTAGACCATGGATATCTTCTTGAACCATTTTTTGGACGACTTCATACAAAGACGCATTTTCAGAAATGGTCTTCATGGGGATGACTAAGTTCTTAATTTCAATTGTATCTAGTTGGCGGATTTTTTCACCACTGACTTCACCAAACTGGGCACGTTGGAGTTCAGGTAAGATAGCTAGTTGATGTGCTGTTATTAACCCGATTAGTTCTCCATTTTCGTTTTCAACTGGAATTCGAGTGAAATTTCGCGATTTAATCATACTTAATGCCATGCTAAGTTTGTCCGTTTCCTTTAAGGTTTCTAACGGGCGCGATACGATTTCTTTAATTTCTATATCACTATAGGTTTCATCAATTATACTATTAAGAAGGTCTAAATCATAAATCACCCCAACAATTTTCTCATATTTATTAAGCACGGGGATATGTCGAACATCAGCTTGAACAATGAGCTTCAAAATTCCGCCTTCATCAACATTATCATTCAATTTAATCGTCGGCAACTTTACACATATGTTTCGTGCTTTTGCCGACGGCTCGGTGATTTTTTTTAAGGCATCAGTGGGTCTAATAACTCCGACAACTTCTTTATTCTCGGTCACAATAATTTCATGAACATTTTTTCTAAATAATGCCAATACTTGCGATAAACTTTCATCAGCATCAATTTCGGGATAATCTTTCCGAATAAGTTCCTTTAAGCGACTTTCCATTTTTTTCTCCTCCAACCATACATACAATATTGGTTTTTTAAATGTAATAG
>WAPZ01000174.1 GCA_015520535.1 Candidatus Heimdallarchaeota archaeon | reverse complement strand
GAATTATATAGGCACTATAAAAATATCGGTGCGCATTGGTGGCCGGGTTCTCCGTTTGAAATTGCTTTGTCTGCGGTATTAGTTCAAAATTCAAAGTGGGAGGCGGCTTGGCACTCCATAACCAATCTTAAAAAACGAAAACTGACAAAACCCACAAATTTAATGAATGCTGATATTACGTTGGTAAAGCAATTAATAAAAAATTCGGGTTTTTATAATCAAAAAGCAGAATATCTAAAAAATCTAGCCCATTTTTGGGTCAACCATCCACAGTTAGATGATGACACCGAAAACGCCCGAAAAAAATTGCTTTCCGTCAAAGGCATCGGAAAAGAAACCGCGGATAGTATTTTGCTTTATGCATTTAATTATCCAACTTTTCCCGTGTCTCTTTACACTCGGCGCGTGTTCACACGATTTGGTATCTTAGATGAACGAGAAACGTCTTATGAAAAAATCCGATCGGCCATCCTCCAATCTTTTTCGCGTGATATTCTGAAATTGAAAAATCTTCATGCCTACAATGTAGAAGTGGCACGTTCTTTTTGTTTTAAAACACCTAAATGCAACGCATGTATTTTAAGCAGAAAATGTCTAAAAAGGGTGGCTTACCCTGCGAACTCATAAATAAGGAATAATCTTTTCTACATAGCGATCAAAACGTTTATACGTTTCGGTGTTAACAGCTTCTAAAGGGCTTAAACTATGGAATTCACGCTTCCAATTGAAAGCTATGGTGTAAAGCCATTCATTTAGGCCGATCGGACTTGAATTGCTGATAACAACTAACGTATAGTCTTTTGTGATTTCATACACGGAAATCAATTTGTCTTCATAGACGATTTTCTTCAATGGCTGCGAAATTTGTAAGGTTTTGCTAAATGAGGCGTCGATAATATTCAAAAGTGTTCCAAAATAATCAATGTCGGCATCTATCATCTGCTTGTGGTATACTATGGTTCCATTGGGCTTATAAATAACAAAAATAGCGTCAATCTGAACGCCAATGTACATAAGAAGATAAGGATTTCTATAAATGGCAAATAACAGTAAAGAAAAAGAAAAGGAAACAATTGGCACCCATAAAAATTGAAGCACAGGTTGTTGCATTAAACGACTCACAACAAATACCACTAATGCTAGTAATAAGAAGAAAGGAAAACTGTTGACAATGGTAAATTCAAAAATCTTCATATTCGCATTTTTTTTGGTATATGTTGTCTTGGGACGGATAATCCGATAAAGTGATATGAGAAACAACGAATATGAGAAGGTGATTAATAATAAGCCCAAGGGTGCATAAATAGGGATCCATATTTCGTCCACAACCTTATAAGTTGTATTTATGTAATTGAACATCGCTGTAATCCCGAAAAGAAAGAAAATGAAAGAGATTTCAGAAAAATCGCGAAATTCCACATTTTCTTTTGTTTGTGACAATAAAAATGCCATATAGACGCCCCCGGAACCCAGATACGCCAAAAAAATGGTTATACGATGGAACGTGGATATCGTCGATGTGGCAAGCGTTTTGGGTCCTAATAACATTGCCACGTGTGCAAGCATCAATGAAGAAAACAAAAACATACCAGCTGTCAAAAATAAAAAGGGACGATAAAGTAGTCGATAAAACTGCCATAGCAAGAGTGCACAGCAAAACCAGATGACTATGATAGAAAGGAATCCAAGAAGACTAATTAACACATTTAACATATATTTCATCCTACAGCTATCGTATATCTTTAAACAACTCAAGATATCTTCGAGATATCTCCTATAAAAAGGTATTTTTAAATTTAATGTAATTGCAATATAGAAGATGTGCGGATAACCCGTAATGGTTGTTGCATTAAAAAGCAATAGTTTTTAAAAGTGCCACACAAACCGTTACTCAGAATAGTCGTGTGAGGTCTTCCGTTAGTGTCAGAGAAAATTCTCATACCTTTGACCGCTTTTAAAAACATAGATAATACCACCGCCAAAATCTACCACACCCTTTTAAATGTCGGAGAGGTCAAATTAGTGCCGACTTACATTCTTCGCATTTCACCAATGATTAAAAAAACCGTGAATTCTTTAATTACCGCACCAACAGCAAATAGAAATTTAATTGTACGCACTGTAACAAAAGATATTAGGAAAAAAATTGAAAATGAGCTTCAAAGTGAACACCAGTTCCTCCAAAAAAACTTAAAACTTTCTCAAGCCCATGCTCTTATATTAAATTTATTGACACCCGCGAAAAATGCGAAGATTTTAAGTAATTGGAGTCGAACACTTGTTTCTGTCAAAGAACTAGGGGAAATACCTTCTATTCTGGATGAATGGATGGAAATGACTTTTGCTCATCTACTTAAGTTCTATAAGTCCCGAAGCACTAACGCGCAACAACAAGTAATCAATCATACCGAATGGATATGGTTTGATGCTTATTTACAGAGTTTACCGCCGGTTAGAAATTATGGGATTTTTTATACGGCAAATCCATGGCCGACACGATTAGAGGATGAATGTGTGATTTATGCGGCTTTAGGTGAAACTTTTTTTAAGAAAAAACAGCAATTTAATCACAATAACGGGAATAAACAAGACGATTCGTACGAAAAGTGGGTTATTGACCCCAAAAACGGAAGAATTAAATATTTTTATCCTCTAAAAAAAGAAAAAAAAGTCATCACCGACAATTCATCGGAAAAAACACCTAGTATCACAGAAAAAACGGGTCTACGGCAAATATTGACACCACTCGAAATTCAAGTTCTTTATAACTCGATTAAACAAATACAACAATCCTTTGGGG
>WAPZ01000173.1 GCA_015520535.1 Candidatus Heimdallarchaeota archaeon | reverse complement strand
ATAGTAATCAGTTCTGTCATAAAAAATTGTTCGGCTAAGCTATAAAGGATCTCAAACTCCATATTCTCGTCATTATCATTACTCAATACGCTTTCTGAATCTACATAAAGCAGTTCTGGCAACGCTTCCGAGTCCCACAAACATTCCCATACTTTCTTTTCTAATGAACGAAGTTTAGAAAAGTTTTCCATCGGCGCACCGTATTTTTTTGCATAAGAATAGAGTAAACACGTTCGAATAATTGTAGCCTCAGAATCAAAATCTTCTTTATAATCTTCGACCAGCGTCTGCCAATTCTGTGAAATTTCCGTAAAAAGTTCTTTGTAATTTTTCAAATTCATGAAAACCTTTCCTCACATGCTTTTGCAAATTACATGGACGCAATTAATAAAATTCTACTAAACAACACGTTGTTTTCTTTCATTTTAACAACTTTTGGGTTTTTAAATACCACAAATACAAATCCAGTTCTGCTAAATTCATCTCACATCTCTTTCCAATTTCGCGCAATTTCTCTTCTATTTCAAAATAAATAGCCTTAGAAAGACGTTTTGGCTTTTTGATAACACTATAACGGACCAATAAATCTATAATGTGAAAATCAATGATAGCAACATCTGTAAAGCCAATATTTCTCATAAAATGGCTGGCTTCCTTGTAGCCAAAACCTTTAATATTTTTGACCAGCCATTCACGTAATTCAAATGAATCTGAGAAAGAAAATATTATTTGCCGGAGATGTGGGTAAAATTTCCTTGCAAGAACGATGTAATGAGCTCGTGTATTTGGAAAGCGATAGCCTAAACTTTTCAGCTTCTTCGCTAACTGCATTTCATCTAACGTTAAAAAGCCTCGATTAATTACTTTTTGTATTTTTATTGCACGTTCGGCATTAAAATTGGCAGTTAAAAGGCAAAAACACAATTCTTGAAACAATTCAGCGTCAGATGCATCTCCGAATGAGGAAAATTCACGAAGTCGTTGCGAAATTTTTTGCTGTATCGTTGTTTGCTGAAGTGTCTTAATTTCACGAACTAAATCCTCGATATTTTTCTCAGTTCTACTCATGATCATCTCTTTTTTAGTTTATAAAGCCCATTCGCATTAATTTGACAAATATTAGAAACGGGCTCGATATAACTCCTATTAATGCCAATATTGTTCCTACAATCATCAATAATAATCCAAGAATGATGAATGTCGGAAGAGAAAGAACGTACGCCAAAGAAGCTAGGGTAAGACCGCTAATATAAAATGTCGCAACCAAGAGCTCCATCAGTTTTTTTGTTTTCTTACTCAAACTGGCGTAAAAAAAGATCATTTGAATGCTTACACCATATATCAGCGTCACAGCAATCCCAAAAAGATTGATAAACGCATGTAATGGAAGATATGAGGTGGTAAAGGAATAGTCAATAGCAAAAAGCACACCAAAAAACACGCCCATGATCATAGAAAGCGCTGATGTAATGAAATAAATATATACGGAGCGTTTTTTAGGAGAAAATATACACATATAGATTAAAACAATGGCAAAAACAAAGATGGCTGTGTATTCAATAACCGCCCCTACCAAAAAAATGCTTGTATATCCTTTTTTAGGTGGAAATTCTGAAAGAAGTAATAATAATGGCGCTCCTAAAGCCACTAATCCCGTCTTAGTTATCCAACTTGGAATTTCAACCCTTATAATTCGCGGGAAGATATGATATCCCGCACCGAAAATCATTAAAATGATAAAACCAAGAGTATATGAATGAACTACGACAGAAAATGAAGAATTCCCAAAAACTAATAGTAGCGCACCGATTAATGCATAAATGAGGGACGCTACCATATATAAGCGTGCCGTTCGATCTATTTCCAGCATGTTTTGACTGATTTCTTTTTTATGAATATACGACTTTTTCAATACAATCGTCATGACCATATTGCTTAAATGAATTATAATGACGATCAGCCATAAATACGAGAAAATACGCTCATACTGAAGATTATCAGTAAAAACCGAAAGATATAAAAAGATAATTGAAAAAGTTGCGATGATAAGTTCAATAATAACAATTTTTTCGCTGTATAATCCAAAACGCCGGGAAAAAAGCGGTAAAATATTGTATGACATGCCAAGGATGACAAATGCGATACCACCAAATATTGCAATTTTTATCACGTCAAAGGAAAAGAAACTCTTAGATTCCCATACATTGAGAAACAACAACAGAAGTGCAATTAAGATGTTCAGATAACCAATATCAATCATAGCGTATTTAGGAATGGCTTTAGTTCTCATCAGAACAACCTATTCTACGGAATTTTGAATAGAACGTTCATAATAAACATGAAAAAAAGATGTTTATATTCTTTCAAAAAAAACTGGCAGTGACATGCAAAAATTGAGGCTGGAAAAAAAGAAAATCATCGAAAAAATATGGTTAAAATGACGAGATTGACCTCAGTAACGATATTCTATGATAGTACGCATGTAAACTTCGCTTTGGTGAGTCTTCATTGATAGAAAAATGGCAGTATATACTTGGAATCTTCATAATTTACTGGACAGCGTTTGTTGCCTCAATGACCTTCAGCATTGTTGTGCCGATTCTTCCGTTCCTCCGTGATATTTTTCATTTTTCTAATATAGGGTTCATTGAAGCAATATATATTTTTTTGAACACGGCAAGCTTGATTTTTTGGGGCTATGTAACCGATATGGTGGAAAAAAGAAGGAAATTAATTCTATTGCTAGGCATTTCCGGCTGGACTCTCAGCGCAATAATCGTTTCGGCGGGTTTTGTTACAAATATCTCGACTTATCTTTTAATTCGGTCACTTATGGCGTTATCCAGTGCGGTTACCTCACCAATTCTTTATAGTTTACTTGGTGACATTGCTGAATATCAGCACCGTACCTGGACAGCGTCGGGCATTTCATTGGCACTCATCATAGGAAATGGTGGCGGTATTCTTCTTTCGGGTATCATTTCTGAAATAGATTGGAAACTGAGTTTTTTGGTCTTAGCACTTTTAAGTCTTGGGACCATTACTGTGTTAATCTTTTATAAATTTCCACCACGTGGTAAAGCCGAACCAGAATTGGTAAATATTGAGTTTACCAGTTATCGTTATCATATTACAGCAAAAGATATTTTAAAACTCATAAAGATTCGAACTAATCTGTGGTTATTACTGCAAGGAATATTTGCCTTAATACCATCCGCAATTCTCTCCTATTATCTAGTTTCATATCTTAGTGACACCAAATATCATGGTTTAGGAATCCCATTGTCAATTGCTACTCTTTTAGCACTTACCATTGCATCTGGAAGGATATTTGGATATATTTTCTTTGGCTGGCTGGCTGATTATATGTTTCAAAGAAGAGTTAATGGTCGGGTTTATGTGGCCACAATTTCGATGTTTTTACAAGCGCCATTCATGCTAGCAGCTTTTTTTATACCACTTCCGTATTATACCAAGAACATTTTCGATGTTAACTATTTTATCACAATAAATTTTCTTGCCTTTGCTATTTTATTCTTTATTGGTTCATTTCTCGGAGGTGCACCAGCACCAACACGAAGAGCGACCTTATATGATGTTAATCTCCCCGAACATCGCGGAACCATGGCGTCGCTTTTTTCAATTACTGATCAAATCGGGGCAACTCTTGGTGTCTTCATTGGCACGTTATTCATCACAGCATATGGGTATAAGACAATTCTCGGCGCATCAACATTTTTTTACATCATTGCGGGACTTATTTGGTTGCTTTCAATCCACACGGTAAATCTAGACCAATCTTATGTAAGAAAAGTGATTCAGCAGCGAACCAATTTTTTTAGGAAAGCGGGAAAAAAAATATTTGAAGTTTAAACGATGGTTGTGTTTTTGAACATAAACGCTCATAATTGTAAATAAAGTAAAAACATAAATGGTGATAGGTTTGTCAAAAGAAGTTGATGTGTTAGTTGTCGGCGGAGGGCCAGCGGGTGTTATATCAGCCTATACTGCTGCAAAAGAAGGCTATAATGTCTTATTAATTGATGCAAAAAGAATGGAAGAAATCGGTAAGAAAACATGTGGTGATGCGCTGGATTTACGTGCACCGAGCTTTTTAAAAGAAAAACTCGGTTTGGAGTTGCCTCATGGTGATGAAGTCAGTGATTTAGTTGAATATTTAGTTATGCAAACGCCAAATGGGGAGTTAAGCATTCGCGGTGATGGCTTTGTAGTGGATCGCCATATTTACGGAAAACGTCTATTAAAAGAGGCTAAAAACGTGGGCGTGGAAATTTTACCGAGACATAAAGTAAGAAAAGCCCTAGTAGAAGATCATGAAAAGGTAGTTGGTGTAGAAGCGCTAAATCTTGATGAAAAAAAGACCGTACAAATTAAAGCCCGTGTCACGATCGACTGCTCCGGCAGAAATCATGTAGTTCGGAAAACCCTTCCCGAAACGCAATTTCCCTATTTGGAGAAAAAAATGAATCAAAAAGACATTGTAGCGTCGTATAGAGAGATAATTCAGTTAAAAACGGATCACAACTACCATCGAAAAATTTATTTAATCTATGAACCCGAAATTCCTGCTCCTGGCTATCTATGGATCTTTACAAAAGGTCCCTACAAATTAAATGTTGGTGTCGGTTGGCACATGCGCGGATCAAACAAAGCTAAGGACATGAAAAAAATCTACCAAGACGCTTTTAAGAAATACTATACTCCCGATCAATACGAAATTATCGACGGCGCCGGCTATACTATCCCAACGCGCTATCCAATGCTTAATGCTGTAGCACATGGATTTTTAACTGCCGGCGACGCGGCATTTCACGTTGACCCGTTCACTGCTGAAGGCCATGGCCCAGCCTTGATTGCTGGATATTATGCTGGGCGGCAAGCTGCATTGGCTTTAGATTCTGGTGGCGAACCGACGATGGAACGCCTATGGGAGTATAACATTAATGTGATGAATCATTTTGGAAAACAACACTGTAAAAATCAAATCTTTACAGCTGTATTGAACAAAGTCGGACTAGAAACCATGGACTTTCTATTTAAGCGGAATATCTTCACAACTGAAGACTTTGTAACACTCAATGAAGGACGACGGCCAAGCTTATTTTCACTTTTAGTCAAAATCATAAAAATGTTTCCCAAATACTATATCATAAGTCACATGAACACAATTGTCAAAGCCTCAAAAAAGATTGACGCTTTATTTGAACAGTACCCCAAAGATCCAAAAGATTTCGCTAATTGGCAACCCAAATTATTAGAATTAATGGCAAAATATGGGAGACTTGACTAAAAATAACAATTGACTATATTTTCCTTTTTTCTATAATCCAACAAAAATAGAGACAATAGGTGAAAAAAACTGGAAATTTCCGTACCAGAAGATGTAGAAAACCGTCTTATTGAGATTTTGAGGAGAAACGAACCAATAATTGCTCTTACAGGTGCCGGGATCTCCCAACCCTCTGGAATTCCAACTTTTCGGGGAAAAGACGGATTATGGAACAAATATCGGCCTGAAGAACTGGCAACTCCTCAAGCGTTTAATAGAGATCCCAGAAAAGTCTGGCAATGGTATAAGTGGCGAATGGAAATGATTTTTAACGCACAGCCAAATGCTGCCCACTATGCATTAGCAGAACTCGAACAAAAAGGCATCTTAACTGCGCTAATAACCCAAAACGTTGACAACCTCCATGAACGTGCGGGATCAAAAAACATCATTAAACTGCATGGACGTATTGATCGTGCACGCTGTACCATTTGTGAATTCGCAACAATCTATGAATCACCACCGGAAGAAGTCCCACCGTTATGCCCTAAATGTGAAAACCTCTTACGTCCCGACGTAGTTTGGTTTGGTGAACCTTTAGATCCTGTAATTTTGCGAAAAGGCACACAATTAGCTCAAAATGCAGGGGCCGTTTTAGTTATTGGTACCTCAGCTCAGGTTTATCCCGCTGCTGCAATTCCTTATGAAGCCAAATTGATCAGCCCCAAAAACTTAATTTTGGAGTTTAACTATACGGAAACTGCTTTAACACGGCAGGCTGACTCGTCTTTCATTGGATCTGCAGATAAAACTCTTCCAGCCTTTGTCAACTATCTTGAAGCATTAATAAAAAGTGAAAAAGAGAGTTAAAGGACAAAATGTGTGCTTTAAACTAACTAGAACCGTTCTAATTTGCGGTTGCCTTGTAGGGCATTCATTATAATTCAAACGATTTTCCTGGTTCTAGAACAACCACATTTACTTTGTCTTTAACTAAATTCACGAATTCGTCAGCACTTTGGACTAAAATAGGAAAGGTTCCATAGTGAATGGGAATAACAGTTTTCAAGGAGCTCCCCAGTAATTCTACGGCTTTTGCTGCTTCCTTGGGACCCATAGTAAAATGGGAGCCAATCGGGAGGAAGGCAACATCTGGTTGATATAACTCACCAATGAGTTGCATACCAGGGAATACATCTGTGTCTCCAGCATGATAGAACGTATGTCCGTCTAATTGGATTACCACGCCACTGGGATCACCGGAATGGACAGCTTCAACCAAAGTAAAAGTCACACCATCGTGTGTTTGAGAACCACCTTTATTTCCACCGGAAATCTGTTCTTGTGGTACACCTTGTTCTTGGGCTTTTAAACCTGTTTCAAATACTGAAATAAATTTAGCTTTGTCTCTTTTTGCTAATTCCACTGCCGATGAATTAAAATGGTCGAAATGATTATGTGTACATACGACAAAGTCGACAGACCCCAATTCATTCCATTTAAAAGCAGCTTTCGGATTTTCTTCTGGATTTAACCATGGATCAATTACTATATTTTTACTTCCTTCTATATATATACCAGCATGTCCTAACCACGTTATTTTCATGATTTCTCACCATTTGTTCTTCAAAAAAGCATATATAAAAATAAAAAGAAAAAGATTATGGGTATAGTGGCTCTTCCAACTACCTATAGCCAATATAAGGTAATGCGGTTCGAAACAGTAGGAAACGCAAATTGTCAATATAATAGTTTAAGAGGCGAAATACGCCTCCTTTTTTCCTTCTATCACTGGTCCAAACTATTAGATTAGAAAAAAAATCAACTTTTCCATATTTAGCTAGACGGGTTGCAAATTCAAGATCTTCACGCGTTTGTAACGATTCGTCAAAACCACCAATTTTTTTAAAAGCCGATTTCCTTACCGCCATATTACAACCAGCAGCTAACATAATTCCAGTCCGATGGAGGAAAAACTTCACAATATCTGCCCAGAAATACGCTATACGTAGAAAAACGGATGCTTGGCGATGAGGATGCACGCGACCGCAAGCACATAAAAGTGTGGCGTCTTGTTCAAAAAGTGTTAAGGTCGTTCTAACCCAATCGGGTGGGATAATAGCATCTGCATCAGTGAATAACAAAATTTCATTCTTTGCATATTTTGCGCCAATATTCCGTTGCTTTGAAATACCGCGTTCGGAAATAATTACTTTATCCGCATATTTTTCGGCAATTTCAACTGTTTTATCACTACTATGCCCATCAACTACAATGATTTCAAAATCTTTTATATCTTGTAAGCGCAATAGCTTAAGGGTCGTGGGTAAATACTTTTCTTCATTTAAAGTTGGAATGATTACAGAAGCGCGAAGATGTCGATATGGTTCTTTTTTTAGAAAAGTATTTTGAGTAAAATTAAGTGTTTTTTTCCATTGAGAACTTACACTGGGAAAAAAAGGTATAGGCATCGAAACGTTATTCGACAATGCGGAAAACTGAGTACCGGCGAAGTAACGTTGTTTTAGATATGTTGTGTGATAAATTACCAATTTCTACCCCCCTAACCACGATTCGCATAGTATTGATATTTTATGGGCATTAAGTTATTTAAATATGTTTCAAGTACCCTAAAACATTTGAAAATATAAATATTGCTGAATACTCCAGACAGCCGTAAAAAAATTTTAAATGAAAGAGGCAATAAGTAATTTGTAATTAGAGGTAAAACACTACCTGTTAGTCAGCAAAACTAGAAATTAATTCGCCAATTGATTTTAAAGCCTTTCTTGGTCCGGGAATTGCCAAAACTAGGTAATCAACACCAACTTTTTCATACATTTTAACAACCATTGGAAAGTCTTCACGGATGGAATGAATTGTTCGGCGTACTGCGACTGTAAATGTGTGTTTTTCAGCAAATGCATTATTTTCTTTAAGTTGTGATATGAAAAAGTTTTTTATTGTTGGTGGTTGAATATGTACTGGATGCCAGCCATCTCCATATTTTAGTGCACGTCTAAAGGCGTGAGTTGAATTTCCTGCAATCCAAATCGGGATCTTTTTCTGAAACGGTAGGGGCTTAAATGCCACATCCTCAAATTGAAAATAAGTTCCACGAAAAGAGGTTTCGCCACTCCAAAGTGCTTTTACAATCTGCAAATATTCATCAAATATCTGTCCCCGATGCTTGAAGTCCTGATTTAAAAATCGGAACTCTTTTTCAGCCCATCCCGCAGCAAATGCCACCATAACTCTACCTTTCGTAAGATAGTCGAGTGATGCTAATTGCTTGGCCACCAAAATTGGATTTCGCTGTGGTAGAACTAATGAGGATATTCCAAGCTTAAGGCGTTGTGTATGTCCCGCTAAAAAACTGATTGTTACGATTGCTTCAGTGATGTTGTTGTATTGCGGGCGTGGATTTTCTCTTGGAAGCATTATATGATCTGTTGCCCAAATTGAATGGAAGCCATAGTCTTCAGCCATTTGAGCTGTTTCGATGAGATTTTCTAGACTTAAATTTTTATCAAAGTTTTCTAATACATATCCAAATTTCATAGAATTGCACCACAGCGGGAAATAAATTAATTAGAGGGAAAAGGGAAAAAAATACATGCCATTAAATGGGGTTCCAGCCAAAAATCACAAAGGACAGAAATAGATTTGCAATAAAGAGTATCAAGGTTAAGCGTTCGATAATTGGGACAACTTGATTTCTTTCGGCCCATGAATTTCCTTCTAGTAGAAATTTTAGAAATTTATGCCCATCCAAAATAGAAACGGGTAATAAATTAAGAAGTCCCAACATAAGGGAAAGTGCACCAGTATACACAAAAATAAGGAGGATTTGGTATACCCCGTCATTGGGGAGAAAATTTAAGCGTGGCGGATAATAATCAAACGTGGCAATGCCAATGAAGCCCGTTCCCGGTTTTCCTATTTCAGTAACGCTTACATCGGGACGAACCGTAGTTTTTAATGTAACGGGATCATGTTTAATGAAATGTATGGTGAGTGTCATATTGGGCAATAAAGTTGAACGTGTAAAGTTACGAAACTCAGTGACATTTTTTATAAAAGCCGTGCCGTTAATACTCCCATTGGCTGAGATATAATCGATTCGATTAAAAGCCATCCCCGCGCGAAGGCCAGCGTCGTGGGCTGGAGTATTGGAAACAACCTTTGTAATAACAACGCCGTCGGGACTGGTACTATAAAATGGAGAGACTGTAGTAAAGAAGACGACTGGTTGCAATAAAATTCCTAAGAACAGTACAGCTAAAATGATATTAGAAAATGCACCCGCAGCAATGATTCGCAACCGTGTACGTTTAGAAGCTTGCATGAAGCTCTCCTCTTCGGGCTCTACAAATGCACCTAGAAAGACAAAGAAGACAAAGATGCCGGTGCTCTTTAACTTAACGCCATCTGCACGTGCCGCAACACCATGTGCCAATTCATGGATTGCGGCGCCTATTAATATGGCAACAATAAAGTAAGGGAGTGAATCGAAAGAAATCGTGATTCCCGGAATTATCGGTGCAATAGCTATCCCAGTAGGAGCACTTCCACCTTGACTGGGGGTGCCACCAGATCGATTCCCTAAGCCGTTTAAAAGAAGTAAAGGCACATTGACTAAAAAGAGTAAAAAAGCAATTATCATCAGAAAGACGCCAAAGACAATACCAACGTCAAAGAGTAACTGCCATCCATGCTTTGAGAGACTTGCAATTCGATCAATAACGCGATTAAACCGTTTTGTTCTCCATAATGCAAAGAAAAAGCCAATTTGGGGATTTTTAACTTCAACCCACCGAACATTAGAGACAATAATGAGAATTAACCAACTAAGCACGATCGCAATCAAGAACATTATAGGATCCATTGTATATTCTCCAATCAACTATTTAATAAAAATAAAAACGCTAGGACTTGGGTTATTATTCAATCTGACCTATAACTCAAGAATATAAAAGTTTTTCATTAAATACACACAAGATCAATCGGCCGTTTAGATAAATACTTAAATTAGGTTGGGAATATGCTACATAGAATGGAAAAAATCCTTAGGACAATAAAAAATGAAATGCATTCAATGTCAAAGATCCTTAGCAGAAGATGAATACGAATCTGATTTATATCTTTGCAAAGAGTGCTTCACCGAGACAAAGCTCACATTACGAAAGTATTT
>WAPZ01000172.1 GCA_015520535.1 Candidatus Heimdallarchaeota archaeon | reverse complement strand
GAAGAGATTGAAAAGTTCTGTCGTAGAAAGGCTTTAGAGATTGCAGTCCTCAGTTCTCCTCAGTGGATCGAAAACAATGAATACCAAAAACTTGAAGACGAAATTAGAAAAGCGATAACAATATCATTAAAAAATGATCTCGGTTTACGATATTTTGAAAATATTGAACAAAGATTAAACTCATTACTAAATGAAAATCAAACCCAATCGACAGGATGGAAAGAACTTGACGATGCATTATTTGGTGGAATTTCCCGGAAAGAATTGGTCCTTGTATCAGCAAACAGCGGTGGCGGACAATCAATAACACTAGCTAATCTTGGATATAATTTTGTTTATCAAGGATTGAATGTTTTATATATTTCTCTAGAACTTTCTGAACATGTTGTTGCACAGCGATTTGATTCAATGTTTACAGGAATTGGTAGAAGAGAATGGAAGAACAAAGTTGATGAAATTGCTGTCAGACTTAAGCAAATCAAAGAAAACCAAAACATCGGAGTTATTGATATTGTTCACATGCCATCGGGAACAACACCCGCGGACATTAGAGCATATCTGAAAAACTATTATCTTCACTACAAAATGATGCCAGACCTTCTTATTGTTGATTATCTTGACTTAATGTACCCGAATCAAAAAGTAGACTATTCTGATATTTGGACAAAAGACAAGTTATGCTCTGAGCAACTAAGAGATATTGGTGTTGAGTATAATATGTTTGTTGCGACAGCTTCGCAGCTAAATCGAAGTGCTGTTGGCGAAACATATCATAATCATTCAATGATTGCCGGAGGTATTAGTAAGGTTAATACTGCTGACGTTTATTGGTCAATAATTATGTCAGATGAGATGCGGGCTGCAGGAGAAATAGCGTTTCAGTTACAAAAAACGAGAAACAGTGACGGTGTTGGAAGAATCATTTATCTAAAATGGGATCCGAGAACACTACGAATCACCGATAGAGACGATGTATCAAAACAATTGAACGATCTAAAGTTAAAAAATCAAGGAAAGAAAAAATATCTCAACGATATTGATAGATTACAAGATCTCGTTGAAGATGATGACGATGAAGATCTTACCATTTTTCTTGAATAAATCCGTGTTATAAATAACAATCAAATTAAGAAGCTAGGAGGAAAGAAATGACAGAGACAAAACAAACGCCTGTGTTACCAACTACACCAGAAGATTATACTCCAATCACAGAGTTTAATATTGATGGAAAGACGTATAAAGTTGAAGAATTTTCTGAACAAGTTAAGGCACTTGTTCGGATGTATGATGACTGGAGAAAAGAATATATTCAACTCAACGAACAGCTTCAGAGTGTCAATCTCGAATTAGTTAAGACTCAATATGCAATTCAGGTATTACACGTGCAACTTCAGCAGCTTGTAACAAAAGAAATCGAAGAGAAGAACAAGGAAGATAGTAAAGAGACCAAGGAAACCGAATAACAACAACAAATGATATTAGGTCTGATTTTAAATAGCCACAGAAATTTCTGTGGCTATTTTTTTATATGAGGTAAAAAATGAGATTTCAAAAATATTTAAAAACAAGTGATTATATTAGCATCTCCTTAAAAGAAAGTTCGGGAATACCTCATATTGAAGCACTTCCACCTGAAACATTCATTAATGCAATAGAAAATATTTCAAAATTTATTATTACTGAAAAACTTGATGGTGCAAACCTAATATTTGGTTTTGATGACAAAGGACGTTTTTACACAAGCAGAGAAAGAAAAGGTGGAATTAAAAGATATTCTGTTAACGAATATTCTGATGAAAGCATGAATAATGGTTTTAAAGCTGCTCATGCAGCTCTTGAGCAAATTAAAGAGTTGTTACTAAAAATAGTTGGTAGAGGAAATGCTATTGAAGTTGAGATTCTTTTTGGTAGACAACCGAATGCTATTGTATATGGTTCAAATTATATCGCGTTCTTACGAGCTGTCCGAAGCGATAGTAACAACCAACCAAACCAACAAATAATTGATCAATTATATACAAAGTTGGAAAACAAAACTGTTACTGTTGAAGTAGAACTAATAACAACAGATGATGGAATTGAACTGAAAAAAGTAAAAACACCAATTAAGTGGAAATTTGCGCGCGCTTCTGTTATTGATAATAAGGTATTTTCTTCCATTGACGTTTCAAAGGAAATTCGACGTTTTAGAGATTGGTTATATGAAGAAATACGTCTTGATGACAACTTTGTTTTAACAAGAAACGATATTATCACATCAAATCTTAACAAGATCCCAAAAAAATACAGAGAACAAGTTAAACACCTCAGAGAGCAATTCAAGACACAAGCAAAAGAACAATTTATTCTCCCAGTAAAAGAAATTTACATTAATAACGTTCTTAGAAAGCTTAAACCAAAGCTTAGAG
>WAPZ01000171.1 GCA_015520535.1 Candidatus Heimdallarchaeota archaeon | reverse complement strand
GAAGTAAGTCTGCTATTTCGTAAATTGCGTACACGTAAAAAAGTGGTCTATATTTATCCCGTTCGGTTTTCCGTCGACGTGAATTTAAAGCAAGCAATGGTCAATGAGGTTATTAAAAGGCTAGAAAAAGAGTTAGAAAAAGAAATTGTTGCTGACGTGACCTGGAAAGTGGTATCTCGAACGCGTCTAGAGGTTGGCTATGAAATCAATATTGTGGTAGAAAATCCTTTTGATCTTTTAAACATAACAAATCGGGTTTTAAATCAGCTAGAACTCTATTTAGAAGAAGTTTCGGGCCAATAGAAGTTTTTTTCTTTTTTTCTATTTTACAACCAGTTATTATCGGTTTAGGAAAAAAAAGAAATGTTAAGAAGCAACAATTGATGGTAAAGTGAGAACATTTTGAATATCTTCAAAAAATTTGTTATTTAACTTGAATGCCTTTTCTTGTGGTAGTTCTTCGATTATTCCGAGCTGTAGAAGTTTTTTGAGATGATAATTAACCGCATTTCGTTGTAATTTAGTTGAATCAACGATATCATTGACCGTAAAATGATTTTTGCCATTTTTTGTGACTTTTGTGGCGTAGACAAGTATATTTCGTCTGATGGGATGTAACGCTGCATAATAAGTGGTAAGAAAATTTTCGGTGGGCGGATTTTCGGTAAGGTAATAGACCACATATTGCCCATATTTCTTCTTCTTAATATGATGGAAGTCTTCCAAGACTTGAAGATGCCAAATAAGGATCGACGTTCCACATTGAAGCCGTCTTTGAAGATAACGCAAATGTGCAATTTTTTCTTCGCGCAAAATTTCAATGATTTGCTGTCGATAATCGTTTTCAAGCACTTTTGTAGCCGTGAGTTTTCGGATAAGATATGTGCTGAAAATGGCAGCGGCTACTCCAATCACCAGCAAAAGAATTTTTGTCCGCCGATTTATCTTATTTATGTCTTTTGTATCTTCAGAAAGCAGTTTTGATAAATTATTCGTGATATCTTTAAACGACATTCCTTAAACCTCCATCACGATCTTTATCATCTGCTTTTTTGACATAATTTGTGTTGTTAACATACCACCAATGATATTTCTTCTTTTATTGATTTTTTCTTAAGGCATTTGCCAGATTATATGAAGTAACTGTTTTAAAACTCGGATATATGGCAAAAATTGACGCTATGATGGTGAAAGTTCCGATAATAAATGCGGTGTTTAGAGTTAGATATTTTTCGATCGGATAAAAGGCATTCTCGATTGGTGCAACCAAAAGGCGGACTATAAATCGTGAGGGATAGATGGCGCCTATATAAGCTATAAATGCCATGACAAGGGCTTCAAGAAGAAACTGGATAAAAAATGCCCCTTTACTTTCTCCAAAAGCACGTAAAATAGAGACTTCACGGTCTCGTTCTAAGATGGTTAGATAGAACGTATTAAAGATCACAATGAAGGTAACCAAGAAGCCTAAGGCTGCTACAATGTAAACAATGATGAGCTCCGTTTCCACTAATGATTTGACATAGCTATAAATGTCATCGTATGTTTTTACATTAAACACGGTGCCGTGCTTGAAAAACTCTTTTATTTTCTCACGGTGGGATAATTTGAGATGGATCACGTTAAAATAATTGATTTTACTATAATAGGTAGGAAATCGGGCGTCATAATCCATCATGTGTTGTCGAAGAAATTCCAGATTAACAAAGATTGAAATGGGCATGTCCATGGCACGATCAATCCCAATTACGGTGAAGGTTAAATTTTTAGGTTCAAAACCGCCAAACATCCATCTAATTGTGAATTGGCTTCCTAGTGTTAAATTGAGATCTTGTGCTTCACGATATGGAATAACCGCAACTGCTGCGCTTTTGTTGGGATAGTCTTGAAGTGAAAAACCGCGAATCAAATCGAATCGGTGAAGGGTAGAATTACCCCAAATTCCCACCAAACGGATAATTCTTTCAATATGATCTGCCATTTGTGCATAAAAAGAAAATACCGGCTCGATTGCATTATTATCGGTCGCAAACTCACGATATTGGAGTAATGTTGAATCATTTTGGGGATTAAAGAAGGTTATTTCTGTGTTATATTTTAATTTCTTATTAAATGTTTGATTTAAGGTAATTCCAGTAGAATCTGCTGAGGTTAAAAGGGAAAATGATAATGTCAATGCAAAAAAAATCGCAATTAAAGTAAAAAGGGAGCGCATTTTGTTCCGTGAAAACGAGCGAATAACTTGTTTTATCAGTAAACTTGGTATTTTATCGATTAACGTGATAGATTGAATATTGACGAGACCAATTTTTCCGCGTAAAGCTTCATATGGTGTCATTGCAGCAGCTTTCCATGCTGGTAGGAAGGAAAATACAATCAAAATAAGAGGAATCCCCACAATCATTAATAAACCGATTTTTGTGTTCAACTGGACAACTAGGCTGTTAACTGCCCATTCTTTTAGAATTGAACTTTCAATGGCATATAATAAGATGAAACTACCAAAAATACCAATTATGGTCCCAATTATCCCCATAATTAAAATCCGAACCTGAAAACTAAGGAGAATTTCCATTTTCGAAAAACCATAGGAATGATAGACGCCAATGAGTTTGCGGTGCTCACTCACATAGCGATTCATAATAATATAAATAACTAAACCCGCTATAAGAATGACAAGCATACTAGAAATAGCCATATATTCCGTAACTAAATCAGTGGCTTGCTGTAAAACTTTTCTGGCTGAAATTTGCCGCGTTTCCCAAATCAAAAGTGGATTTGGTGCCGTATCATCCGCTTCTAATTCTTCTAGAATATGTACGGCGAGTTGATGAATATATTCCGTAGACACTCCCTTCCACAGATAGATTGCTACACTAGAAATGCCTCTATTATCATTTGGGAAAAGTTCATCTAATTTTGCTAAGTAACGGGTATTATTTGGCGTGGTAAAAAGGGCACCTTGTTCTAACAATTTGTAAGAGCCAAATTCCACGCTGTCAACCAGTCCTACCACTGTTAATTCCAAAAAACGATTTTCCGCGGCGGTCACATTAATCTTATCACCAACATCAATACCCAACGCTTGTGCATACGTGGTGAGGACTAAGACACTCTTATTATCAGTTAAATAGGAGCCCTTTTTTATCAATAATTGATTAACTTTTGGCTTTTCGTCTATCGGGACACCTATTATGGACATTTCTGTCCATTTTCCGTTTGGCGCTTCCATCCGCCCATAGCCAACGGGTCGCGCCCATAGCATCTCCGGTGATCTGCCAGAATATTGAGTAATAATATCTCTTATTGTGGTGGTGACATTTTCATGGGCGGCTGTGAAGCGAATATCCAGGTGTGCTAACTTAAATTTTTCCATTTCAATATCAATTGAACGTGATAAAGAATCTGCAGTGCTCATAAACGCGAGGGGAAAGGCAACTGACAGCGCAACTATACTCACGATGACCAATAAACGTGCCTTATTTTGTTTAATATCACGAATTGCAGCTTTAATGGGTAAATAAAGAACAAATCCCATGGGTATCACCAATTTGCTGTTTTTATCATCGTTTACATCATATTGGCTGATAACGGTTCAATTGACTTAGATTTGACAATCTTTCCGCTATCTAAAAAGATGATTCGGTCCCCAAAATGCGCCATTTTTTCGTCATGCGTCACCATGATGACGGTCGTGCCGTCTTGCGAAATTTCACGTAAAATTTTAACGACTTCTAGTCCCGTTTTTGTATCAAGTTGCGCTGTCGGTTCATCCACAAAAATAACTTGTGGATGTTTTGCTAGTGCCCGAGCAATTGCCACACGTTGTTGTTCTCCTCCCGACATTTGTGCTGGAAAATTGAACATCCGTTCTTCCAGTCCGACCTTTTGTAAAAACGCTTTTGCCTCTTGAAAGGCTTTTTTTCCCTTAATACCCACTAAATTTGCTGCAATCATCACGTTTTCAATCGCCGTAAGAGTTGGGATTAAACTATAGAATTGAAAGACATAGGATAAATAGTGACGACGAAATCGCGTTAATTTTCTTTCAGAAAGCTTGGTTAAGCATGTTGTCCCTATAAAGACTTCACCACGTGTCGGACGATCAATTCCACCCAGTAAATTTAAAAGCGTGGTTTTCCCAGAGCCCGATGGCCCCATAATCACTAAAAATTCGCTTTCCTTTATTTCAAGTTTTTGTTGCTCAAAATCAATTGCTCTAACTATAATATTTTCGGAAAGCCGATATTCCTTCAACAAATCATACGCTTTAATTAAAATTGGCATATTTGTTCACCTAATTTAAAATCCTCAGAAATCTCTGGTAATTTCGTCTACACTTCCAAAATTCACTCTTGCGTGATGATTTTAAAAGATTTTTAGAAAAAAATTTTCCTTGTGTTACAAAAGTGCTCCTAAAATTTTTTAAATAATTATGAAAAAACGCGTTAATGGGGCAGCTATGACAACAATACGAAAAAGCAAAACGAAATGAAACGGAAAAAAGGGAAAAAATGGTGATCCCGCATGTCTACCTCCACCACCAACCTCACTATTAAACGAACAGCTTGTTTTCGGCTCTACCTCACCGCCACCACCACCGCTGCTGCCACCACTAACACCAGCAGCCACAGCCGCCATACCACCATATTACAACAACTCCGCACCACCTACCGCCACTTAGTCAACCACCTCCTGCACATCGCTCACACCAAGCACCTCACCTCGTTCACCCGCCTCAAACGTGAAACCTACCACACCTTACGACACCATCCTACTTATCACACCTTACCCTCTCATTACCTCTATACCGCCTGCCAAATGGCCACCGCCATCTATAAGTCCTTCCGCAAACGCCAACGCCGAGGAAACACCACCAAACCCACACTGCTGTTTAAAAAACCGGTCATCATGCTCGACGACCATCTCTTCCGCCTCGACTGGGAACGACAAGAACTCAGTCTGGCAACTCCCGCCGGACGCATCCGCATACCCCTTCAATACGGCACCTACCACCATAAATTCCGCACATGGAACACCGGACAAGCCTGGCTGGTCTATCGTGCCGACACCAACACGTGGTTCTTACATGTGGTCTTTTCCACTACCGTGCCGCAACACCAAGAAACAGCCTATCATGACGTGATCGGCGTGGATGTCAATGAAAATAACCACACTATCGCCACAGAAAAAGAAATCATCCGCTTTCAAACCAAAGAACGCCATATCCGCACCGCCTACTACCG
>WAPZ01000170.1 GCA_015520535.1 Candidatus Heimdallarchaeota archaeon | reverse complement strand
TACTAGGATGAGCTTGTCATCTTCATACACGACGAGCTTGTCCTTATCCGCAGTTATCTTGGAAATAATGGAACTGGTATTCACTTTACGACTCCTTCCTTCTTTTTCGCTTCTTTTCTTTTCTCGATACGTACTTTTCATAAATAACTCACTCTTTCCATTTTTTCTTTATTATTTATATTGATCTCACCTTTAAAATTGGAGAAATGTTACTAACACAAAGGAACTCATAGAATACATAAAGAGGATAAATGCTAAACTCCACCAAAACCCCTCAGCTTGAGCACTAAAGGAACTACTTATTCCAGCTACTAGTGAAATTAGAGTAAGTTGTCCTGCCAACAACTTCAAAAGATTTTGTTGGAATAAAATGCCTAACATTTCCAAAAAAGAACCGACTACAAATGTAGGTTTTGTTAAACTAGCAAGTATATTGCTAGGCAGTGTTAATCCAACTAAAATGGCGATTGTAGTCATTAAAACACCGATACTATGCCCAAAAGCCAAAGAATATACCTTATTTTCTTCTGCTAAGGGTGAATGAAGTATCCCATAGACAAGAGCCATATTAGCCGCAACAAACAGTGCTTCAGCATAAATCGATAATAGTACATTTTCTGTAGAAGTAGCATACGCCATAAGCATGACCAAGATTGAATTGGCAATAACAGTAGCAGTAGCGCTTGAAATAAACGCATCTTCATCAAAGACTTCTTTGTCGGTGGTTGTTGGGTTATGAATAGTTATCCGTTCGGAGCCGTCGTGAAAATCCCATGTTAAACTACTAATTGTGTCACTGGAGGTTGCTTTAACGGCGGTAAAAGTAATTATTTCTCCGACATCAGCAATTTCTTTATCTATATGGATGGTTCCTTTGGTGGTGTTATAGTGAGTTGTACTGCAGTCTGTAAAGGAACATTAAGAGAGATAATCATGATTAAGACCCCCCCTCATTGCCACAGAAGCAGATACCACATGCCACTTTCCGAGCTTCATTTTTTACTACACCAGAAATATGGATATGAAAATTTTCCATGAAGAAATATTCAGCTGAACTTATAAAGACCTAAGAAAAATTATGCTAGTGTTGCTTAAAAAATTTTTCTATCGATCAGTAGTTCCGCAAGTAGATTACAATTAGTTTTAATAAAGGAGCGTGTTTTGTCTGAACGCTTTTTTGTCGGTATTGTTATCTTACTTGCCGATCAACTGGTACTGGTGTTGTATTTGTCACCGCCAGCATCCCAACTTTGGTTAACATCTGTCTTTTGCTGAAAATGACCGATATAAAAACAAAATATAAGACCCAACAAAATTGACTGTCGTAAGTTCTACCAAACAACGACAAAAATCAAAAACATGGTCTATCAAAAATATTTATTGTTGGATTGAATTGACAAATAGCGCTATGCAACGACATTGAATTGTAAATAACCTTTTTTTAATTTAAGGACATTATCCCGCTGAACGTGCGTTTTGAGGCGTGTCAGCACTTCTGACATGACTTCTGTTGCGTTGTTTTACCCATGTTGGTAAATACGACAACGATACACTTTCCTGATGCACTTTCCGTCAAATACTTCTGTTGGTGTTTATTCTCTTGAAAAAATCAGTATTCTTTCATTATATGCTAAATTATAAGGGATGACGGTTTTTACATAAAGAAAAAGAGAATGAATGATGGGCATGCCTAACTACGATTTAACGCCGATCAGACACCGTTTTTTCCAAGAAGGTTTCGATTTCTTCAATCGTCTGTGCTTTCTCGATTAAATCAAATAAGGCCTCTAATGAAGCGAGCTCATCCACACATTGAATTTGCGCTTCTAAGCCACGCTTTTCAATGGTCGTATGACCAAATTTGATTTGAAGCGCACGCACAATTCCTTTTTTCAGTCCTTCTTTCAGTCCTTCTTTTTTTCCCTTCTTCAGACCTTCTTTTTTGCCTTTTTTCAGGCCTTCTTCTAGCCCCATTTCAAAACTGGCTAATTTTTTTACATCAACACTTAGACCCATTTTCTTTGCCTCCATTTTAAAAATCTCCTTTAGGTCTTCCCGCAAACCGGTCAAAAAGTCTAACGTCAGTAGCATTTCGGTGCGTTTCTCTGGAGGTACGCGTGTTTTGAGGCGTGCCAGCACTTCATGCATGATCGCTGTTGTTTTGTCACCAGTATTAGTAAGTACGGCGAAGATGAACACTTCTGGTGCGGTTGCGTCTAAATATTTTTGGGGTGGTTCCTGTGAAAGATCCACAATGGGGTATTTATATGATAAGGGAGTGCACGAACTTGCATTGGTGACTTGCGACTTCATTGTGAGGCGTGTTTTCCCGAAATAGATCAACGCTTGAACTACTGGCACGGTCTCACTGATTTCACTCTTTATGTGTACTAAGTAGTTGAGCATTCTTAAATGCATCCGTGGGTGATTTGTGACTTGAAACTCCAGATGCACTATTAGCTCCTTATTGTCCGTCGTCGTAACCCTCGCCAAAAAATCCACCGAACGGTCCTCAATGATTGGTATCTCAAATGGCAGCACTTCCACTTGTGCAGCTTCGATCTGCAACAGGGCTTTGAGGAAAACTTTCCCCACCTGCCTAAAAATTCGCTTCAAGAGCGGATCATACGTCTTTGACATTTCACTCGCTCCATGTCAAATGATGCGTTTATGAACACTCATCTGTGCAAACAGTTTCATCCATTCTTTCTCGTGTTTCGTTTAAAAACCTTTTTGAATCACATCTTGCTGAAATCTCTTCAAAAAAAATGTATGTGCAAACGTTTTTTAATTCTACTAAGAATTTTTATCAAACCATTCTCCTGAAGTGACTTGAATGAAAAAGGATAGACCAAACGTACATTAAATTTCCGGTGGCGTTGTGAAATGACTTCAATAGGTTTTTAGTTCTTCAATTATGGCGCCCCTTTATTCTTTCTCCCACCATGGTCTAATACTCTTTCTTTATCAGTACATATAATGTGAATGCATGTCATACAGACCAACACGTAGTGTTTTACAGATCTTTGGGCAAATTATATAACATATGAGGCATATTGTATAACAGAGATTTTAGACGCTGGAGGTGCAGTGCTATTAAAAAGAGGGTATTAGATGTAAACTTTTTGGAGAAAGACCCGGAGCACCGGACACGTCTTTTTTTAGGTGCTGAAAATCTTAAAAAGGTTCAAGAAACAAAAGTATTAGTTGTGGGCGCGGGAGCCATCGGAAACGAAGTAATTAAAAATTTACTTTTGTTAGGAGTGCGTGAAATTCATGTTGTTGATTTTGACAAGGTTACAGAATCAAATTTGAATCGTTGTGTTCTTTTTACGCCAGATGATGTGGGTTTACCGAAAGTAACTGCCATTGCAAACAAAAAGGGTTGGTTTGCGTTTGATAATACTATTATACCGTATAATTCAAGAGTTGAAGACCTTTCAGAGTCGGTGTGGGAGCAAATTGACTTAGTGATAATTGGTGTGGATAATGATGCTGCGCGTTTTTGGTGTAATGCTCAAATACTGGCGCAAGAACGAATTATTCCGTATATTAATGGAGCAATGGCGCGTGATTTTATTGATTTTTCGGTACATGTGCCGCCGTATACGTCATGTTTGGTGTGTTCGTGGCGAGAAGATCATTTAAAACATGTACAAAAGGTATTTGCCTCATGTGATGAGTTTTTTGAACAAGTTGTGCCGAAATTTCCCACGATATCGACATATACCTCTATTGTTGGGGGTTTTATGAGTCATATGGCGATTGAAGTGATCGTGCATGGGGATGAGTGGACGCAAAATGTTGATTTTGCGACCAAAAACTCACCGCTCGGTAAATACTTCCGCTTCAACTTCAACACTTGGCAGATGGAAACCGCCTATATCATGCCCAATCCCCAATGCATTGAGCCATTTTGCCGCAAAAAAAGAGAATAACATAGTACAAAAGCCCATTAAAAGCCAGTTAAGCCCCTAAAAATAAAAAAAGTAATGTGAAGAGAAAAAGAAAAATAAAGATTCTATTATTTAGGTTGGTGGCTAAAATCGCGTTGAAAGTGGATATTTGCGGGCGTTTCTGCGCTTTAACTATGCACTCGTTTACTCTTCTTTCGGTGATTTTATTGACTTTCGTCGGTAGAATAGCAGAAAACTAGGAAACATTACCACCAGCGCCTCTACAAGTATCGACGTTACTGGGTTGTCTTCCAGCCATGCCGCCGGCAACACGATGAGTGGTCGGGTTCCTTCCTTGCGATAGAAGGCTGCCCAGCCGTCAACCACAAAAAATTTGGCGGTATTATTATTACTGTTGCTTGTTTGCGTTTGGTTATATGCTGCCAACGTGGCATTAAGATCTAAATAAACACTAGCGTAATAACTTGGTATGGCGTCGGAGCTTGGATCCTTTATAATCAACTTGTTTTCTTCATCTTCTAAAAAAACAAACTGTCTACATGTGATTTCTCCGGGATTCAGATATTGTAATTTTTCTGGCGTCAATTGGCGATTACAATCTTCATTAAATCCGAACGGCCATATTATTCGTAAAATTCCTGTAGAATTGGGATAACTGTAAATAACCCATGTCAATGTTCCGCCAGGCCATTTTACTATGTTACCTAGACCTAGAGTATGTGTAAAATTATCATATGCCTCCTCAATTTCTGCGGCTTCCATTTTCCATAGATTTTTTTCCGAAATGCTGACGTTTATATGAAACGTAACATTAAATTCTTGATATTCCTCTGATGGAAAATCATACTGATGACTTGTCGATTTTGTGTTAGAGTAAAAAACATACACTTTTACTGTAGCTGTGGCTGAATTTTTGTAAAATGAGATAACATTGTGCGGGTTCTTTATGTGAAGGCGTTTTGTATTAGAAGAAGCATTCATAGGTGCGGCAAAGAAGGAAAATATAGGGAGTGTGATTACTAGTAGTAGAATAATGAAAATGTAAATTGTGACTGGCGGATTATAAGGACTAACCTCATGTGGCAAGTTCCGTTTTTCTTTTACCTGGAACATTTTCATAATTGCATTTCTCCTAACAAATTTAACGAACGAGAATTTTGCATAAAGTTGTAAGGCAGCCGACTTTATCCGTGGTTTACTAGCACGGTAATTTTCTTATCCACCAGTGAACCACCTTAAATAAATACCTTCTCTTTCCTTTTACTTTTATCATACATATACATACTATGAACCAATAATCCGTGCCTTTAGATCCTAATTCTTATCCTATCTTGTCATAAGAGGCGACTCTTCGTTGTGTATCATAAATGGGAGATCTTAATCCATATACCTCATAATGTCTGCGTTAGCACAACAAAGCCACTCAGTTTGACATGATTAACATTAAAACCAAAAAATCAGTGTTGAGTTCATCACAATATCTACGCACGCTTACGTCAGACCGTCGAATTGTTTCTTCTTTATCACTTTTCTTTACCTCAATTGACACTGAAGGCAGATATGCTTAAAAGTATTTGGAAAACTGG
>WAPZ01000169.1 GCA_015520535.1 Candidatus Heimdallarchaeota archaeon | reverse complement strand
TTTTTTCTCCCCATTCATTTTTTAATATTTTAATATTCGTTGTTGCGTGCGAGAATATTTTTCAAAGAAAAATGGATTAATAATAAGATGAAGTAATTGAAGATCGAGATTTACATGTGGATACCATGGTATAAGTAAAATACCATTTTTTTCGCAGCTAACTCGTATTCTATGCATGATAAGTTCGATTAACTCTTTTGTGATGGTAAGTGGGAAGAGTCTGCGGTTTTGTGTTTCTGTGTTGAAAATTTGTTCTAAAAAGACTTTTTCAGAAGTGAAGGTTTGTGTCCAAAACACGGCGACATCAAAGCCCATTTTTCGGTAGAAAAATGCGGCATCCAAAATAATTGGGTTGAGAAGATTCGAAATCAGTATGACCGTGGCGTCTTTCATCATATATTTTGCAAAGCCTCGAATACGACTAAAAAGAACTTCCGGATCAATTAATTTTCCTAGTTGAATGTCAATTAATTGATTAGTAAGTCGATAGAGTTGACGTTTTCCTGTATTTTGCCTTAGACGGATGACAAAATCACTCAAAAAGGTTATACCAACTCTAAAGCGAGAATTGAGGAAATATTCACTCATACTTAAGAGAGCTTCGACAGCTTGTTCAAAAGTGCTGCTGTTTTCCAAAGTACAGTCTAAGACTAATTCAATATCACCTGAAAGTTCGCGATTAAATATATTGGTAAATAACTTTTGATATTTGGCGGTTTTCTTCCAGTTGATATATCGTGGGGGGTCGTTCATTGAATATTCTCGAATGCCGTGAAAGTCCATATCAAACCCTAATTCTTTTGACGTTACAGAACCGCCAACATACTTTAATATTCTATTTATGGGTGGAATTTTTTTAATGGTGTGTAAGTTAGGAGTGACCGCAATTTCAGTCATTTTTTCCAGATAAAATTCCTTTTTTGAGTAATGTAGGCCCATACTCTGTTTTATCATGATTGGTCCAATAAAATAACGTCCACGCTTTTGTGGTGAACAATAATAGCGTAATTCAATGGTTTCATACGGTTTTAAGTCAAAAATTTGATAGTTTGAGCCTCTTTCAAGAATGAAACTGTCTGGAATCAAGTCTTTCAATTCGATTCGTTTTATATGGTGTGGCGAGTTATTAGTAACCATCAGAGTAACGTCAACATATTCGCCACGTCCATATATTTTTTTTTGAGTTTTTCTTTCTACACTGATAACCTCCCCAATTTTTGGGCTTAAATAGCGGATAATAAGCAAGTAAATGAGAATCGAAATGCTGACGGGACCAAAGGCATATGGTGTGACTATGGTCAAAATTAACATAAATAAGAAAAAGACGGTCATGAAAATAAAACGTGGTGTCAATTCGTCGTGATGATAACTTTCATAGGTCGAATTTAGTGTATTTTCTTCAGCTGAATCATTTCTAGCGTTGTTTTCTTTTTTCAAATGTATGGTGTTTTTTTCGGTCATCGGTGTTCCCAATCTATAATCTAATTAGACTTTGATGTCTTTTCTCGGTGCTGGAATGCGATGAATGATTTCTTCAATTATCTTTTGTGCTTGTTGTCCTGTCAACCATTCCCCAGTTCGGATAGTGATTCGATGCGCAAGTACTGCCGTGGCAAAACGTTTGACATCATCAGCAATGACGTAGTCACGTCCATTATAAAGTGCACTTGCTCTCCCCAACGCTAATAAAGCCAAACTGGCACGTGGACTTGCTCCCACTATAATTTTTGGGTGTTTTCGCGTTTCTTGAACTATTTCGGTGATGTATTTAAGTATGTCCGGCGAAACATAGATGTTTTCCACCAGATTTTGCATTTTGACTAGATCTTCCGTGGTACAGACGGGATCGACTTTCATTGTGGTAGTTTTTCGTTCTATTCGTCTTTGTAAAATTTCAATTTCATCTTCAAAGCTTGGGTAGCCCACACTAAATCGAACCATAAAGCGATCCAGTTCAGCTTCTGGCAACGCAAAGGTTCCTTCCATTTCTAAAGGATTTTGTGTCGCTATGACTAAGTATGGCTGTGGTAACGGATATGTGACGCCTTCAACGCTGACTTGGTATTCTTGCATCGATTCTAATAAGGCAGCTTGGGTCTTTGGTGGCGCACGGTTAATTTCGTCTGCAAGCAAAATATTGGAAAACACGGGACCCTTGTGAAACTCAAATTCTTGCGTTTTCAGATTATAGACATTTGTTCCAATAATGTCTCCAGGAAGAAGATCAGGTGTAAACTGAACTCGTCGAAAAGTTCCTTGAAAACTTTGCGAAAATAGGTTTGCGATCATTGTTTTTGCTAAGCCGGGGTAGTCTTCAAACAAAATATGACCGCGTGCAATTAATGTAATCATTATATTTTCCAGTAAATGATCTTTCCCAACAATATGCTGTTTGACATTATCAACTATTTTTTTTGCTAGAGTGGCTGCATCATTTAAATTCATTTAATATCACCAAATTTTTCGATTTTTTGTTCTAAAGCCCGCATTTTCTGCAATTTTCGTCGGTATTGCCATCGTACGATAGAACGGATGAAAAGATCCGCGGTAGCAATGAAAAATAATACGGCAAATACCATGAGTAGTAATATTGTCACCGCATAGGCTATCTTTAATGCTATATATACAAAGACGGCAAAAAAGATTATGGCGACAGTTATTCCGAAACCGCTGGTAAGATACGTCATAATTTTGTCTCTTCTTTGGAGTTTTTCTATATGCTCGATTGCTTTTAAGTCTTGGGGGATTTGTTCCCATTCTTGCTTGTTTATTGGTGGGAGTCCCAAGACAGAATGAAATTCTTCAAAGAGTTGCATAAAAGGGTGTGGGTTTTTTGTGGTCACTTTGAGGTAATGATATGCGGATGAGGAGCCATTCGGTTTGAATACTTCAGGATAATATGTGCGAAGCCATTCAATGTGATCTTTTAGAAATAAGTTGAGATGTGGATACGTTTTTATCTTTTCATAGAGTCGTTGATGCCATTTTCTTTCTTGGTAATAACGTAAGCTTTGTGATAGACTTAAATTTTCCTCAGCCAATAAACATTGGAGAAAGTGTAGACGAATTTCGCTGAGCTGAGTTACGTAATTAGTGGAAAAGACCTTGTAATACAAATTTAAATAGTTTTTAGCGTGTGTGTAGTAGGGAATTTCATAGTATTGATATGACGGCTCCCATTTAAATTCATACTGTGGTCTTCTCTTGAAGGGCTGAAGAAGGGAAACTCCATACAGTTTGAGGAGTATGTAAAAACTAAAACTTAAATATAAGACTAGCATCATCGAGGACCAGTAATTGGCTAGGATTGCTAAAAAATTAAAAACCGTCGTTATTATGTCCGCTGCCATCTATGCATCTTCCTTTTCGCTCTTGTTTGTCTGCATTTTTTCACGTTTTAGCTTATCTAGTAGTTCATAAATGGTTAATGCAGCTGTTTCTACATCCGTTGCCCATTTTTCTAAGGTGTCAATGGTAAGTTTTTCTTCTGAAGAAAAGCGCAACAATTCATAATAAGTCGTGATTTTTTCGAACTGTTCATAGATTAGTTTAACCGTTTCTAATTGGTGTTTTACAGTATCTAAGAATTCTCGCGTCGTTAACGAATAGTCAGTTGGTAGTCCAAGCCTTTCTAGTTCATAAGTAATATCTAAATAAATTTTTATAATTTTTTCTCGTGCTGATAACTCTCTTTCTTGAATTTCTGTTGTTTCTTCTGTTGTTGTCGTTTGTTGAACTGTTCGACGGCGTTTAAGTGCATGTCTGCCGATAATAGCGAAGAGCGTAGCTAAGATTATTAAAAAGGTAACTACACTTTGCAAGATGAGGTTTTCATTTAAAAACGGTTGTTGCTCAATATTAACTACTGTTGTTTTAGTCTCCGCGCCGGTTTCCGTATCTTGACTGGCTATTTCTGTTAACGGTGTTGTTGTCGTTGTTATTTCTTTGAATATATTTGTTGGTGATGGTAAAAATGCGTAATTTAGCAAAATTACAATTACCATAATTAAAAACACACCAAATAAAAGCAAAAAAAGTTTTGTGTTTGGAATTAGTTCTTTTCGCTTTATTATAATTCGAACAACGATACCTAGCGTGAATAGAAAGGGTGCTAGAATTGATAGATATTCGAACCATATAATCTCAAACTTAAGATAGAATAGGGAAATTTTAAAGCCTTGTAAATCGTAAAATGATGAAACAAGAAGAATAAGTGCCAATGAAAGAAGGCTTAGTTTTAAAAGCACATCTTGATTCTCTAATAAATATCTTTCTGATTTCACCAGCTTCACAGTCATTATTGTGTGTTATATGAAAATATAGTGTCATATCCTATATAAACAGCAAGAAAGCATCTCTTTAAAAGCGTTTTTTTATGTGAAGTATGTGCGTAGTGAAAATAGCATAATTATTTTAAGGAACAAACGCGTAAATATTGATGTAGAATGAGGAAATGAGTGGACATAATATGGCAAAAAAAAGTTCTGTAACTGAAACTGAAGAAAAAAAACAAGAAAAGGAGCGTAAATCTGAAGGACCCTTAATACCAAAACGTGGTGGTAAAAAGGTTGTTCGTGACGTTATTGTAGATATGTGGAAAACGGGGCTGCATCGGGAAGAAATCGGAATAAAAAAACAAGAGGAGTATCGCGCTAAAAGTAGACAATTCACCGCAGATATGGACTTGATCGGTGAAATAAAGGAAGAAAAGAAACAGATTGGTCACATAGGTATTCGTGAATCTATATGGAAAGTCCCACTCTTAGAACGACGTTTAGTCTTAAAATTATTCAGTGATAAGTTAAATTGGCAAGGAACTATTGAGGAGCGCCTTTCTCAAGAATATCAAATGAGTTTCGGTGGACGCCACAATTTTCCATGCTTTTCCGTTATCTTGGATGATTATGATTACGTAATTAATATTGACAAAGTACGTGGCGGTTGGTTGCATCCGGAATGGTTCATCTTTAGTTTCATACACAAAGATGCTACTATTGAGCAATTTGTTATAAAGGCGAAATTAGGGCTTGGTGACGATTTTCGGGTGGTTTCTACTTATAATCCGAAAGCTACAATCGCTATTTTGGATGGAAAGAAATTTGATATCGGTGGACAATGGGATATCAAAATATATGATCCCGAATTAGCGAAAAATCGTTTTTTTGTTCGAACACTGATTCTTTTTGCTGCAACTATACGCTATCATAAGACATTGTATAAAAAAGTCAAGAAAATTCTCAGTTTAATGAACAAAGGAAAATTCATCGGAAAACTTCCACCTGAAGAATTAGATCTCCTTAAAAATCCTCGACTCCGTAGGCGCTAAATATGGATTTTCAAAGAAAAAAAAATATCCTTAATTGCCACTTTGAAATCAAGAAATTATTACACAAACTTGATAC
>WAPZ01000168.1 GCA_015520535.1 Candidatus Heimdallarchaeota archaeon | reverse complement strand
CATGTATCCGGTGATAATCCGATATACACGAGCTTTTCTTCTAAAAAAAGAAGCTGGCTGTGCATTGATGCATGAATGTTCCATGTTATTGATGTACAACACAATAAAAATCGTTTTCTAAGAAGATATTTCGGAATACTTGAAAGTTCTTCTGTTATAACAAAAAAAGAAGTGAAGAAAAAGATTAGGAAAAATAAGGCTTTTTTTACTTATTTTTCGGTCAAATATTTCAAAGGATTTAAAGAAATGCCAAGCCGCATGAGTGCACCAATAAGCAATAAGATTCCAATGATAAGAAGAAGGACACCGAACCCTATCAGAGCGGTGATATTCGTTGCAAAGCCAATACCAGCAAAGATCAGCCCTAAGATGAGTGAAAACGTTGCTGATTGAAGATAATATCCGGCTTGACGTATTCGGCGATATGGTCTAAAAATAATGTCTAGCAGATCCATTTTCTTTCACTCGTTTTTTGTTATCCAATTAACGTGGATTTAAATGATTTATTTTTTCTTTTTGTCATATCATACATGGCGTTGCAGAAACCAATTACGTCAAGAAAGCATAATATAGAAAACAGTAAAGAAAAAAAAAAAAAAAAAAATGAAGAATTTAAGGGTTATTATTGTGATTTTTTCTTTCGATGGAGTAAAATGGTGGGTACTGCAATCAAAGTGAGTGCTGTTACACCTATAATACCTTCAAAGCCGTTAGAAGGTAATTCAATGGGTAAATTACCTTGTCCTTCGGTTTCATTGGTCTCTTCGTTAGCGGATGTCTCTGGAGCTGAAGTTTGAGAACTACTACTTTGTCCGCCACCAGTAAAGAGATTTTTTTCGTCGGGTGCGGCGTCAAACCATAATGTTGCCGTGGTGGTGGTTTCATTGTATAGTGTGTTGGGAATGTCGGATTTTAAGGCAAAAACATAGGTATCTTCGCTATCAAAGCTTATTGATGTGGATTGGGACAAGAACGAATAAAAATCGCTGTTATTATAGTTAAAACTGAAAATCAGCTGATTTTGTTGGATAGAATACTCGACCATGAAGCTATCACCGCCGAAAATGGGCAAGCCAAAATTACTGTTATTGATGGCGATTTGGGATTGATTATACAAATACCATAAAAAGCCGACTTGAGCGCCGAGGGGATCATTCATGCCGGCTTCCAGCCATGTGTAGACCCAAAGATAGTGTGTAGAATTAATTGGTGCGGTAAAATTAAGCCACACTAGGTAAAAATGATAATTATCAACCACTGGGGTGCCACTGAAGGTCACAGTGATCGTACTGTTGGAATTCGCCGTTGTTGCTATCGTCGGGGTAAGTTTGACAATGTCTACGGAACCTTCATTTACATTCTCTGAAATGATCTCTGGCAAGCCATTTACATAATGGACTTTTATTACGTCATTGGAGTTATCTGTGACTTCAAAGTTTTGGGCTGCAAGTGGTGTGATGTTTAGTAATAGGACGATTAAAACGAAATAAGCTAAAAAAACACTGTAGATTCGTGTTATTTTAGTTGTTTTCATTTTCTCACCACACTTCAAAACTGTTATTTTGATTTTCTTCGGAATAGGAATGAGAAGATCTCCGTTCTATCTTTCCGCAGCACATGTCACATTTGTCACATGTGCTACCGAAAGATTTCCTGCCTCCACCACGAGGGGGTTCCTCAGCAGGCTTTCGGGGGGAACGGATATACTCCCCACATCTAACGGGAGGTGATCCGCACCGCGTCGCCGGATGGCAGCACTCCCCACGGCATCGCGATCAAATTCACGGTTACAGGCGGGACAGTACAGCAGTCGCTGCCCATTCGGGCTTGACAGTAATTTTACCCCACATATCGGGCAGTGACTTGACGTCCCGCGTGGATTGACCCGAATAACGATGATGCCGAAGGTGTGGGCTTTGTCTTCCAGTATCTGCTGAAACTGGCGAAAACCCCACCGATGCAACCGGCCGTTCAGTTGCTTTGAATACCGCATTCGGTTGCGGATATGGGTGAGATTTTCGATGGCAATTGCTGCATGTTCTTGTTGCGCCTTTTTGATGATTTGATTGCTGATTTTATGGTAAAGGTCTTTGAGGCGTCGGCGTTCGCGCTGACGATATTTTGTGAGGAGTTTCTTTTGTAGGGGACGACTGCAAATTTTTTGCTGAATGTTACGGCGTTTGCGGTAGTAGGCAGTGCGGATATGGCGTTCTTTGGTTTGAAAGCGGATGATTTCCTTTTCAGTGGCGATAGTGTGGTTATTTTCATTGACATCCACGCCGATCATGTCATGATAGGCTGTTTCTGGGCGTTGCGGCACGGTAGTGGAAAAGACCACATGTAAGAACCACGAGTTGGAGTCGGCACGATAGACCAGCCAGGCTTGCCCGGTGTTCCATGTGTGGAATTTTTGGTGGTAGGTGCCGTATTGAAGGGGTATGCGGATGCGTCCGGCGGGAGTTGCCAGACTGAGTTCTTGTCGTTCCCAGTCGA
>WAPZ01000167.1 GCA_015520535.1 Candidatus Heimdallarchaeota archaeon | reverse complement strand
GAATGTAGGTAGGTCAATCGGCTAGGAGCAGCTACACACTACAAGTGAAACGGAACATTTAGACGCATTTGTCAATCAAAGTTACTTGAAAAAATAGGGAGATATAAGACCGGAATAGAAAGAAAACCACATTAAACATGACTCTTTCTTCTTTTTTAAAAAGCAAGGATTTTTGACGGCGATTTTTACTCTTAACTTGTATAAACTCTGTATTTTTAATAACTTCATGTATTAATCTTCTATCGACTGTGTGAACAAGGTTGAGACAAACATTCAACGGTGATTCTTTTGTATGAAGAAACCTTTTAATTTCATTCCCTTTTTTGATAATGATGATAGAAGACTTAAAAAGGCAAAAAAAATATGTACGTGCCTAATAAAAAAGAAAAACAACGTAGATTAATAATTCGTTTTCTGTCTGATATATTTAAGGAAGAGAATTCGTATCGTAATTAAATTGCGTTTTTAACAAAATTTATTAGCGTTGTCATGAAAGAAAAATAAAAATGAGATGGTGAGTCATATGAAATCTAGTTTAGACATTGCACAAGAGGCAAAACCGCAGCCAATTGAGAAGATAGCTGAGTTACTGGGGCTTACAAAGGATGATATCGAGTTATATGGAAAGTATGTTGCAAAAATACCCCTTAATTTAATCAAAAAACCTTCTAATTCGAAAAAAGGAAAATATATCCTCGTTACTGCAGTTACACCGACTAAGTATGGTGAAGGAAAGACAACCACGGCAATTGGATTAACACAAGCACTCGCAAAGTTAGGCTACAATGTGGTATGTACATTGCGTCAACCATCTTTAGGACCAGTTTTTGGTATTAAGGGCGGAGCAACTGGTGCTGGTTATTCTCAAGTAATACCCATGGAAGAAATTAATTTAGGTCTGACAGGTGATTTTTTTGCCATTGAATCTGCACACAACCTTCTCGCGGCGATGCTTGATAATCACATACATCAAGGAAACCAACTTCGTATCAGTTTAAGATCTGGTGACATTTTTTGGCGCCGAGTCATGGATATGAATGAACGTGCACTTCGCAATATCATAGTTGCCTTGGGTGGTCCCAAAAATGGAATTCCCCGCGAATCAGGATTTGATATTACTGCAGCTTCAGAGTTGATGGCTGTTGTTGCTTTAACAACAGGTATTGACGATTTAAAGCAAAGAATTAACAGAATATGGGTGGCGAAATCAGAAAATGAAGAAATAATCACACCTAAACACTTAAAAGCTTCCGGTGCAATGGCAGTTTTATTGAGGAACGCATTGAAACCCAATTTAGTTCAAACGATTGAAGGTCAGCCAGTGTTGATACATGCGGGTCCATTCGCTAATATTGCACATGGCGCTAACAGCATCTTGGCGGACTATTTTGCTTTGTCACACGCTGATTATGTGGTCACTGAGGCAGGCTTTGGGACTGATTTAGGCGCCGAGAAGTTCTTCAATATAAAGTGTCGACAGGCAGGCTTAAGTCCGGATGCAGTCGTCTTAGTAGTTTCATTGAGGGCTCTTAAAGCACATCACGTGAAACACACCACAAAGTTGCCTGATATGTTTAAAGAAGGTATTGAAAATCTAGAAAAACACATCGAAAATATCAAAATCCATGGACTTCCTGTTGTGGTAGCAATTAATAAATTCCCTGACGATGATGTTACAGAATTAAACTATATCAAAGAGATATCCTTGGAAAAAGGAGCAGATGCAGTTGCGATATCTGAAGTTGCGGCTAAAGGTGGAGAAGGCGGAATTGATTTGGCAAATGCCGTGATCGCTGCTACACAAAAGCCCTCTACATTAAAGTTTCTTTATCCGCTAGACATTTCGTATCGCAAAAAAATTGAAATAATTGCAACTAAAATTTATGGGGCTGATGGTGTAAAGTTTACAGAACAAGCTGAAAGACAACTGGATTTGTTCGATGAAAAACTTCCAAATGCTATGGTTTGCATGGCAAAAACTCCACTTTCGCTTTCAGATAACCCGACTTTAAAGGGACGGCCTAAAAATTTCGAAGTAACAATTCATGAAATACGTCCTTCTGCAGGTGCTGGGTTCATTTACCCAATATCAGGATCAATCTTGACTATGCCAGGACTACCTTCCATTCCCGCTGCAGAAAGAATCGATATAACCGCTGATGGCAAAATTATAGGCCTTCGTTAGTTACTGCAAACTTTTCTTTATTTTCATTTTTTGTAACACTTTCAAAAAATGACACATGACAAAAAAATTTTAGAAAAAGAAAGAATAGATAGATTTAGAAAAATAAAGCAAGATTAAAGCAGTTCTAAGTCAATTTTCT
>WAPZ01000166.1 GCA_015520535.1 Candidatus Heimdallarchaeota archaeon | reverse complement strand
CAGTAATAGAAGCTATCAATTTATCTGATGAAGAAGATAAAATTGTTATATATCTCAAAAACGTAGGAAAGAATGTTATCAAACGACTTAAAATTAACGTTCACCCGCAAAACTCGGGAAATCTTACGGTAGTTGACGGAGTCACAGAACGTCAATTTGTTGATTTCCCACCAAATGATGAAACAAAATATTCTTTAACTGTGAAGAAACATACGCCGACTACGGTCACCCTTACCATTGATATCTACATTGACGAACAGCTCGTTGAATCGTCTTCACTTCAAATTTAATCATATAACCAATGAGGATAAAGGAAAAGCTGCGAAAATGAAAAAAATAACCATTATATTAGTTTTATTTTTATGTATAAATGTTGGATTTACTGCTTTAACTGAAAACTACAAGTTTTCTCATATACCGTCAATGAATGAAGCGTCAGAGCCTAATATTTCCATTAACAGACCAAAAACGGTTAATAACAGCTGCAGATCACCTCATTTTCAAGAAAAACAAAAAAAATGCGCTCTTCCTTTAAAAAATTATAATGAATCACCATCTTTACTGGCAGTTTCCCAAAATACTAATGACACACGCAATTTAACTAATGAGACGGCAGCGACAGAAACTATTTCCGAAAATAGCACGCATGTCTGGTATATAAACATTACTTATGACACGATATTTTATCGTATTTCTTCGTCAATCAACCTCTCTGTGAACATTAAAAATCCCGAAGATAAAGAAGCAAGCATAGAGACAAATAACTATATCAGTGATTCTCTTTTTTATTATGAAGGTCGGATAGACATAACCATCAAAGGTGTATGGAAACTAATTATTCAAGCAACGAGTAATGGAAGCTATACCATCTACGGTTATGTGCCTAATAGTGGATACTCAATAAACAATCCAATAATCTTGCAACAAGGAAGTAATATAACAAAATATACTTTCTCTAGCGTAGAAACGCACTTTTACAGTATAACGCTAGAAAAAAATCAACGCGCATTTATTTATATTAAAGAAGTAACGCCACTCCTCCTAAAAAATGCCCTTGTCCTAGTGGCAACTAAAGATCGCTTAGCTAATCCGTTTTTAACAGCACAGGAAGGATTGTCAGTTGAAGCCGGAAGAATTAATCTCACCTTTGTAGCTTTTGAATCCAATATATATGTTATCAAAGTTCTTTTAGAAAGGAATAAATTAAAAAATGGGACTTATCAGATAAGTTCTTCATATAATGCTATAGGATACAGCTTTGCTACAGCAATCAACCTGAAAGTTAATCAATCAAATCTAGATGAAATCCGTGTTGTTGACCAATTTATAGAATTAAAATACTATTTATTTAGTTTACCGGTCGAGCCCTCCTGGAACATTACGATTCAAATTAGAGAAATCGATTTAGACGTGATGGAAGGCGCCGCGTTTTCTGTATATGATAGTGGAAAAAATATTCCGCTAATTCAAGTACAAGAAAGCCAAATGCCAATTGATGGTATTTTAACAGCAACCTTTGAAGTTGATAAAGGCGGCACATTCTATTTAGTTCTACAGCCAGGAAGATTCACGACGGGCTTCTATGAAATTGAAATCACTGCGTATAAAATCCCAATTCCAATCTCTGGAACAGAAAATGAAAATATTATTCGCATGATGAGTTTGATCTTCATTTTAATCACTTTTTTCTTAGCATATCTTCTTTATAAAAAAGGAGATTTCATTCTTGGCAAAAAAACATGGGAAGTTAAGTATAATCAAAAGTTTTTGTTCAAAGAACTAATCAAATCTCCCCTATTCAAACAAAACCAAGTGCTTTCCGACGACTCAATTTTAGTTAAATCAGCTTCACACGTGTATGGGCAAAGCATCTTAATTCGGCTGAAATCAATCGGGGACACCGAAACTCTCATTACAGTCTCACGAGCCAGTTCCTATTTTGACGTAATTTTATATCTCTTTATTCTATGGGGAGTATATTTAGTTTATAATTATATTATTGACCTCTTGTTCGGCGTAACTATTTTCTTTATTACGCCACCAGAAAAATATCTCTTTTTCTTTTGGGGCGCTATTATAGAATTAATCCTTGGAATCTTAACCGTTTTTACGGTTGGTATACCTCTTATGAATTATTATTATGTAGAACGGAATATTGATCTCTTCTTGGGATTTATTGAAGAAATTCAGCCTCGATATAAAAAATTCTCAGACAATGAACGCCAAAAGATTAATAGAATACGAGAACAGCTAGAAAAGAAAATAGCCTACATACGAGTACTCTGGAATCAAGCAAAAAAAGCCTTTAACCGAAAAGATTATACACTATTCATGATTAAAGCTGATACTTGTTTAAAACATCTGGTGGAAGTTCGCTACAGTCAGTTAAGCCAGGATACCACCTCACGGGAATTTAATGAAATTTTGGAATATCTACGAGCCCAAGGTTTTGACATTCCTTCACGCTCCAAAATAGAATACTACCGAAAACTACGGAATAAATTAATCCATAGTTCTGTTGTTTTGAGCGAAGAAGAGGCGAATAACAGTTTTAAATACTTCTCAACCTTCTTATCCCGCCTTGGCTTGAGAACGTGAAAAAGGAGAAGAATTTAAACTAACTGGCACCGACAGTCTTATTTTGATAAAAAATTGTTCTCTTTCTTTTATTTTCTTTTATATGGATCACATTGTGATCTTTTTTTACTTTTTCTTCAAAAACAGCCGCACATTCCGTCTCATCAACATTCTCCTCAGTCAATATACGTTCAACTAATGTTAAATATTGATTTAACTCATGTCGTATTGAATCAGTGGGTGTAAAAAGATCTGAAAATATTGCAACGGCCTTTACTTCCTTTTCTTTTCCATCAGATGTATAAATTCGTTTGCTTGAAAATACACACTTTTTAATTCCCGTATCTAAGACTTTAACATGGTTGCCAATCACATCATTTGCAAACATGCTTAACGCAGAGACCAAACCGCTAATTAACGCTGGATCATGGTTTGATGAATCGTTCGTAAGTGCGCCATCCACATAATGGCCTAGCATCAATCCGCCTTCATCAAAAATAAAAATTTCTTTCCGGTTGAGTTCTTCTAACAGTTTTGTTTTTCGCCGAGAAAGAGATATATTGGTTTTTTTGTCATACGTTTGCGATAATGAGCGAAATTCTGAGTCATCTTGAGAAAAAGCTAACAAAAATATCTGGACCAAATCTGATTTGTCTTGTGAAGGAATCAAACACCACTCCAATACATGTTCTTCAATATTTAACTCCATTCGAAATCGTTGTACTATTTTTTCAATAGCACTTAACGTGAGAACTTCTGGATTCGCTTTAATAACGATTTTTGGATGCCACGAGAGGGAAGAATCCAAAGTGGACAATAAAATCGCTATCTTTGATTCCTTCGTCAAAGAAATATGTGAGTTGGTGATCTTTTGCATTAATTTTTGATACGGCAGAGAAAATATTTGGATGGGGCGTACAAGTGATATTTTACGACCCCATAAATCCACCGGTGATGAGATTGACCCCATAATTACTTCCGTTGTAGAAAGACTCAGCAAGAGACGAACAAAGTTTTCAATTTCTGTAACCACGTCATCCAACGTTATATTAAGAATGCTAACATCATTAAATGTTTTTAACAGCCGTAAATAACCAATAACACAGTCAGAATCCGAATTTTTCATATAATCAATTGGAAGAAGAAAAACCTTCGTCCATTGTTTCTGAAAATTGCGAAATATTAGAGAAAAGGCTTTTTCATGTTCTAAAAAATAATCGGGGCTGGCTATAATAATCACATATTGCACATCTGCCAAGAGAGGTAAATATGCAATAATCGAGTCAAGAGAATTAATCCATATTTTTTGAATTTCTTTAAAAGTTGTGGTTTCGTTACGTTGAGAAACCACCAAAGAAGGAACTCCGTACTTTACACTTAGCCGAGCAAGCAACCACTCGAGCGCTTCATCAAAAGTAATGATTTTTAATGTGCCACGGAGTTGTAACTCTCTCAAAGATGCGTTAACCATATCTAACATGCCTCGATTAAAGTGAATAAAAAAATAATAATCATACACGAAGTACATCTCTCTGGAAAAAATATCAAATATTATGATGCTGATATCAAAAAAATATCCGCCAAATGAAGCAAATAAAAATGAGGAGTTTCGATGTTTAATTAGGCATGCTAAATTATGTGAGGCTGCATTTATGTATTGCAGACGATGTGGTGCTGTTATTACTCCCGATATGCGTTATTGCACAAACTGTGGCGATGCATTGACCTTCATCAAATGTCCGTCCTGTGGGCATCTCTTACAAAAAGGAGTCAAATTTTGTACTCAGTGCGGAAAACCATTGAACTTCAATGCATGGATAAAAGTCGCTAAGAGGTCAATAAAAGAACGCTTTGAAATCACAAAAAAGCGATTTAATGAAAAGGTTGAACAATTAAATGAGCGATTAAGCACATTACAAGCAAATATCCAAGACCCAAATTACAAAATATTAGGGCGAACATTAAACTATCGTCAAAAAGAAACGTTAACAAATGCGATACGGCGAATTCAAGAAAGGATAGCTACAAGTACGAATCAAGAAGAACTTACAGAAGCACAAGAGTGGTTAGATTTGCTACCGGAGCGTTTAGATCAAGAAAAATGTTTTGTTTGCTTCAAAAAGCTTTCTCCAGATGACGCGAATAATTTAGCGGTCTGTCCCTATTGTGAACATGGCGGTCATTATGACCATTTTGTGAGCTGGCTGACACAAAAAAATATTTGTCCGCTGTGTCGGAATAACTTAACAGTAAGACAACTGAAAAGAGTGCGTATCATAAGAGAAACCGATTAAAGAAGGAGAAATTGACTTTATGCAATTTGAAATTCTTCAGTCGCAAGGATTGGCACGAATTGGGAAAGTTTATCTAAAAAATGATGCAATTGAAACTACACCAACGATACTCACATCAAATGTTTTACTTCCCCAGTTAAAAGGAGACGCCGTAATTAAGTTAGATTTATTATCAAATAGTCCAGATAATAATGAAATAGAAACGAATCTACCACGCTTAAAGTTTTATCCCACAATTCAGCACCTTGAAAGCCTAGAAAACATTTGGGAGCAAATCATCAAGGACTCAGAAACCGTTATTCCAATTCTTCCACTAGATACCGCTGCTATATACCTTAATTCCTATCATGAATATCTTAACGCCTTAAAAAAGGATCTAATAGATATATTACCGGAGAATTTTGGTATTATATTTCCCTATCAAGATCATTATGATTTTAGCCAAATAAAGGAGTTATTGTTAGAGTTACGCCCAAAAGTCACTGTTCTTCCTGATATAAAATACTTAATATCATCACCAGACAGATTTATAAATTATATTTCCGCAATGAATGAGTGTATTCCAGCTGGTATCATGCGTTATAGCCCTCATCTGGAACCAAAAATTATTCCCTTAGCACATAGCGCCGGTATTGATCTGTTTGATCTTAGCGCAGCACGGATCGCAACTAGTTTACACTACTTTTTCTTCGGCTTCAACACACTAAAATGGGAAGATCTGAAGGAAAAACAGTTTAAATGTACTTGTAATGCGTGCCAGACATCATTAGCAAACGGTCATGAACAAATCTTAAAACATAATCAGCTTGCCATCATATCTACCCTTGAATTGACTCGGATGGCAACTTTTAGTGGCGAAATTCGTGATCTTGTCCGTCAAACAATCAATATCCACCCACATTTAAAGACACTATATCGGAAACTGGCAAAAACACTTTTAAGAACCGTAGAACCGAAAAAAACGCCCATTTATAGAAAAAATAGTGTGTTATGTACTGATGAAACTGACCTTTACCGTGCTGAATTTGAACGGTTTCGGTATCGAATAGAAAATTTCTATTATCCCTCCTCAAAATCACGACTTATTCTTGTGCTACCATGTTCGGCACGAAAACCTTATAGTAGTTCAAAATCCCACAAAAAGTTTCGTGACATTATTAAAAGAGTATTTGGCTCTAAACAACGGTATGTAGAAGAAATTATTTTTACTTCACCTTTAGGCATTGTACCACGCATGCTAGAACGAACTTATCCCGCGGCACATTATGATATTGCTGTTACTGGTGATTGGGAAAAAGAAGAAATTCAGTTAGTGTCTAATGTCACAAAGAAATATTTTCTGAAAGTAAAAGAAATTTTCAAGCACATACCCATTGTTGTTCATTTAAATCCTACAGAAACTGAAATTTTTAAAGAAAGCGGAATAGAAGACTTGTTTGATACCGTAACGTTTACTCATATTGAGGGGAGTCCACAAAGTAATGAAAACTTGACTATTCTTGAAAAAACGCTACAAGAACATAAAGAGCAGGTTTTAAAGCCAAGTGTGACACCCCTTAATGACTACGATCCACCACCAAACTCAAACGAATGGTTGTTTGCAAGTGTCACCCGGTTCCAATTTCAATCACCAAATATAACCGTACCGCTACTCACAAAAAACTTTAACACGAAAGGAAAGATTCAATATCAACTTCAATTTTATCAAAAAAATATGCTTTTAGGGACATATCAACAAGATTATGGTCTAATTAGTTTAGGAATTGGCCTAGCAAAGCATCTTTCAGCAAAAAAACATTATTATGTGGTATATCAAGGAAATGAAATACGTGGTTCGGCACTTTACTGCACGGCAATTGAAGATGCCGATCCCAGAATTGCTCCCGGCGATGAAGTCGTTATTATAAATAGAGACGGACAGCTTTTAGGATACGGAAGATCCCTTCTTAGTTCAACAGATCTCATTGAAAGTGACCGTGGGATCGGTGTCAAAATTAGAAAAAAAATAAAACAATAAAAATCAAAAGGGAAAATTATGCTGCGATTTAGTAATATTAATCGGCCACATCGTGAAATTGCAAAATATATTTACCGTGTACGAAATGAATATTTTAAAAGACATCCACCAAAAGCGAAGGGAAACTCGTGGGTCGAGACACATGAAGAGAATGGCACCACAGTTACCTATATTACTATTATATTAGTTACACGTGGATGTACATGGGCATTATCTAATCAAGGTGGCTGCACATTCTGTGGCTATGTCAATGACTCAGCCAGAGAATATATTACCACAGAAAACATCGTACAGCAACTTTACCACGAATGGGAACGATATAAAAGTTACAATGGAACAAAAATTGTGAAAATCTATAACTCCGGCTCCTTTTTCGACAACAAGGAAATTTCCGAAGAGGGTAGGGAAAAAATACTCACCTTTATCTCCTCACAACCGGGCGTCAAAAAGATTATTGTAGAAGCTCGCCCGGAAAATATGATAATTGGAGAGAAAAAGCTAGAACATGCGGCGTCATATCTTCAAAATGGAGTGGAACTGGAAGTCGGCATTGGTTTGGAAAGCAGCAACAATCGAATACGTCAGGACAGTTGTAACAAAGGTTTTACCTTTGACCATTTCAAACGTGCAGTACAAATGGCAAAAAAATATGGCATAAAAACAAAATCCTATATCATGATTAAGCCACCATTTCTAACCGAATATGAAGCTATTATCGATAGCATTCAATCAGCCTATGATTCTGCCGCAGCGGGATGCAATTCCATCTCTTTAAATGCAACAAACATCCATGCCGGAACTATTGTTGATGATCTTTTCATTAAAAAACGCTATCGTCCACCTTGGCTATGGTCGGTTTTAACGGTACTGATAAATTCGCTAAAATTAATTAATGGAAAAGCACAAGTTATCTGCGAACCTGTTGCCGGTGGATTAACCCGAGGCGCACATAATTGTGGCCGCTGTGATTCTAAAGTCATACAAGCTATTAACTATATTTCAGTCAACCAAAAAATACCAGATGATATAGAAACTTTAGACTGCAAATGTAAAAGATTTTGGGAAGAAAGCCTTTTACAAGAACAAATGTCCTATCCTACATTTCCCTTCGATTACAAACAAACAAAAGAGGAAGAAGAAAATTTGGCAAGGCTTTTACCATGATCACTTATTTCTTCGTATTTTTTTGATGCTGATGGATGAATTCTTGCCATTTTTTCTCTTGTTTTAGGAGATATTCACCCAATTCCTTATCTAGTTCTTCGATCAATGCACGTTGTTTCTTGTTTAATTTTTTGGGAAGCTTTATTGAAAAAGTGACATATAAATTACCCTTTTCCAAAAAGCCATTTCTCCGAGAGTGCAATCCTTCATCATGCAGTACAATTTGATGCCCATTTGGGATGGGACCATTTATTGTATATTTTCGGAAACCTCGCGGCGTTGGGATTGTGAATTCTCCACCTAAAAGTGCTTGTGTCAAGGAGATTGGCATTTCAAGGAACACATCGAGACCCCGAACTTTAAAGTATGGATGTGGCTCGACCTCAAAATAGACGTATAAATCACCTGGTGGCCCACCGTATTCTCCGGCAAAACCCTCGCCCTCAAGAATCACATGATCTCCCGTGACTACTCCAGCCGGAATCTTAATGTCAACAAATTTATCTTGCTTTATTTTACCTTCGCCTCTGCATGTCGGACAACGATCGCCTTTTTTAATTATCTGTCCCGAACCATTACATTGATCACACGTCGTAATATAAATTGTTCTTGAAAAACCATACGTTCGTATTTGTTGAATTTCACCATGACCTTTACATTTAGGACATGTTGAAGGTTGTCTACCTTTTTTGAGACCAGTTCCCCCACAATCGTCACATATTTGAATATTAGGGATTTTTATACGTTTTTTCGCCCCAAAAACACTATCTTCAAAACTTATATGAAGTTTTAAACGCAAATCGGGACCTTTTCGAGGACGTTGTGTTGCTCGTGTGCGTTGTCGTCCCCATTGTCTTTGCCCACCACCGAAAAATGAGGAAAAAAAGTCGCCAAAGATGCTACTTATAAAATCATCAAAGGTTGTCCCGGAAAAATCCATCGGCGTAGCTTCAGCAGTTCCAAAAAGATCGTAATTTCGCCTTTTCTCATCATCTGATAGAACTTCATAAGCTTCATTAATCAATTTGAATTTTTCTGCGGCTTCTTTATCGCCGGGATTTCTATCCGGGTGGTATTTCAATGCAAGTTTTCGATATGCTTTTTTAATTTCCTCTTTCGTCGCATCTCTGCTAACGCCTAAAATTTCATAATAATCCGGTGCTGACATTGGTCTCTCACAACATAAAAACTTCTTTTTTAATTTATATGAAGAAAGAAAGAAGAAATGGTGATTAAAGGATTGAAGTCACTTTTTTATTGTTTTTTACTCATCGACGACTTCATAATCAACGTCTACCACGTTTTGGTCAGTAGAGGTAGTTGACCCTTGTGTTTGTGAAGCTCCAGGCATACCTCCAGATCCCGGTGGTGGTACTCCACCAGGTGGTGCACCAGCTCCGGGAGCTTGACCCGTCTTTGAATACAAGTCTTGTGCCACTTTTTGGAGAATTTCTTCCAGTTTTTTGATGGCATCGGATAACTTTGCCGCATCTTCGGATTCTAATTCTTTCTTTGATATTTCGACTTGTTTCTTTAGTTGTTCAAGTAATTTAGCATCGGCTTTGCCTTCAGCGTCTTTAATCAAACGTTCAGCATTGTAAATTAAGTTATCTAATTGATTTCTTAATTCAATGAGTTTTTTACGGCGTTCATCTTCTTCACGGTATTTTTCAGCCTCTTCCTTCATACGCTCGATTTCTTCAGGTGATAAGGCACTTGATTCAATCTTAATTTCTTGTTTCCTTCCAGTAGCTAAGTCTTTAGCGGTAACATTTAGAATACCATTTGCATCGATATCAAAGGTCACTTCAATTTGAGGTACACCTCTAGGTGCCGGTGGAATCCCAGTTAAATAAAATCTACCTAGACTTTTGTTATCTTTTGCGAGTGGACGTTCACCTTGGAGTACATGAATTTCCACTTGCGTTTGGTTGTCGGCAGCGGTGGTAAATATTTTGCTTCTTCGCACGGGAACTTTTGTGTTTCTTTCAATAATGGGTGTCATTACGCCACCAAGAGTTTCAACACCTAACGTTAATGGAGTAACATCCAGTAACAAAATGTCACTTTTGACATCACCTTTAATGATGGCAGCTTGAATGGCTGCTCCGAGTGCAACACATTCGTCGGGATTAATATCTTTACTGGGTTCAATTCCTAACGTCTCCTTTACCAAACGCTGAACTAATGGTATTCTAGTGGAACCGCCAACAAGAAGTACTCGATCTATGTCTTGTGGGGTTAATTTCGCATCAGCTAAAGCTTGTTTTATGGGTGGGATGGTTCTTTTAACGATATCCATTATAAGATTTTCGAATTGAGCACGAGTAATGGTAACATCAAGGTGTTTCGGCACATTATTTACGACAGTAATATAGGGAATGTTAATCTGTGTTTGTGTTTTTGTGGAAAGCTCGATTTTTGCTTGTTCTGCCGCATCTTTCAAGCGTTGTAATGCGTAAGGATCTTTACTAAGGTCGACACCTTCCTTCTTCTTAAAATCGTCAATAAGATAATCCATCAAACGGCGATCGATATCATCGCCACCCAAAAAGTTGTCACCACTGGTTGCTTTGACTTCAAACACGCCGCCTGACATCTCTAAAATGGATACATCGAATGTACCACCGCCGAAATCAAAAACTAAAACAGTGAGATCTTCTTCTAATTTGTCTAAACCATAAGCTAAGCATGCAGCTGTTGGTTCATTGATAATCCGTAACACCTTTAATCCAGCGATTTCTCCGGCATCACGGGTAGCTTTGCGTTGAAGATCGTTAAAGTAGGCGGGAACTGTTATGACCGCCTCAGTTACGGGTTCACCTAAATAGGCTTCCGCATCGGCCTTCAATTTCTGTAAAATCATCGCCGAAATTTCTTCCGGACTATATTCTTTATCATCAATTTTAACGCGGTATCGAGTACCCATTTTTCGCTTAATAGAATACACAGTACGATCTGGTTTTAACAAAGCTTGACGTCTCGCATGGACGCCAACAACACGTTCACCATTTTCTAAAAAAGACACAACAGAGGGTGTTGTTCGCTGACCTTCAGCGTTTGGAATAATAATAGGTTTATCACCTTCCATTATTGCAACAGCTGAAAATGTTGTTCCAAGATCAATACCTACAGCTTTTCCCATCCGACTCGACCTCCTTTTCTCTCGTCTAATAAAACGATGTTTTTTAATTTGCGTTGCTTTTATTCTTTTTTGTGGGAGCTTTTGCCACTTTAACACGTGAAGGCTTTATGACTTCATCATTCCACTTGAAACCCTTTTCGAATTCCTCCACCACCGTGTTTGGTGGATGTTTTTCATCTTCGACTACCATAAAAACTTCATGATATAAGGGATCAAATTGGGTTCCCACGGCATTTATTTCCTCAATGCCTAAATTTTTAATTATAGCCTTAAATTGCTCAAACACGGCTTTAATTCCATTTTTTACGTTTTCTATCGAATTTTCTTCCTCTATATGACTAATCGCACGACCAAAACTGTCATATAGCTGTAAAAAAGAGAGAATTATTTTCTTTGATTCGTCTTTTGCTCGTTTTAGTGCTAAGTTTTCGATACGAACGCGATAATTGGAAAACTCTGCCTTTAAACGCAAGTTTTCGTTTTTCAGTTCTTCAATGTTCTTCTCTTTTTCTTGAAGTTGCTGTTTTAATGTTTGTACCTCTTCTTCTAAGAATTTGACCTTTGTTTCTATCTCATCAGAAACTCTCTCTTGCGTAACATCTTTTTTTTCTTGTCCAGCCTTTGTTTCGGAATATTTCTTGTCTTCCTCAACTGTCAGTGGAACCTCTTTATCTATCTTCGATGATTTAACTACATCCTCAGCCATAAAAAACACCCCAGTTAATTAAAGCAGAATCACGAAATTCCTTGCCGTTACAAAGTGACAAAACAAGTAATAAATTACGTTGTGACGTCAAAACTACATACTATTTCAAAAAGACCTTGAAATTCACTCTTTAGTTCCAAGTCAACCGTATACATTCTCTCTTAAAAAACTTACGAACTTTCAAAAAATTTAAAGTACTTGAAAACTTTCGTAAAATGACAAAAAAACATCTTTTTCAAAGGATTTTAAGATAAATTTTCGATTTTATCGTAATAATGTGCTTTCCAATATTTTGTAATGAAGATATAGAAGATTGCCGTTAGGATTGCTAAAGAAATTTCTAATGACCATACATATGCAGCCATATCAATATTATTCAAAAAAATCTTCCAGACAATAATTAAGGTATTTAACAGAAAATGAAAGCACATGGCCAAATAAAGACTCCATTTCTTTGGCCATTGCTCGGAAATTGCAAAATAAACCAAAATTGCCATTAGCACATGAAAACTGACCGCCACCATTCGTTCAAAAATCCCGGCAATTAGGAGAATCCACAAAATTTCTTGCTGAAAAAAGAGAGCTGCAATCATATTAGGAACATAAATGATTGAAATCTCGCCGATCCCCCAACCAAGACCAAAAATTACGAGAGATCGAAAAATAAAGGATTTCACTAGTGTATACCGCCGTATTATGTAATAACGAATTCCTTCTTCAAATAATGCTGCTAATATTGGCCCCCAAATCAACACTAAAGGATGCTGTGCCATTTTGATTACAGAATTGGGATCAGAAATATTGGCGCCAAGCAACATAAGTGAAAATACTTGTAATACCGCTAACGGGAAAATTCTTAGAAAAAAAGCCACAAACCAACCAATACCCCCGATTAATATAATTTTAAGAGAATTCTTTTCATATGAGCGTTCTTTAGCGGATAGCATGTAAAAAATACCGCAGAAAATGGATAAAGAAATAAAAGAAAAAATAACTTGAAGTTCGTTCATCAAACATTCCTTCTTTACAAAAATATTGGATTAAAAAAAGGATTGAACGGATGGATTAACCATGACACCACAATAACAATCATGACAATGGTATAAATTTCTCGATTCCAACTAAGAACCTTTCTTCCATCTAGCACCCCAAATGGAATCATGTTAAACAACGCCAGATCTAAAGAAAAGCGGCTTACAAAATAAAATGCGATCGCAAAAGACGTACTAATTTGTTGAAAAAGTACACCAGTGGCTAAGAAGAGTCCGCCTAAAAAAAGGTTACTTAAGGGGCCAGCTAGAGAAATTTTTCCATTTGAACGTAAATCTGGCATACCACCAATCATAGTCGCACCCGGTGCAACAAATTTTATAGGGGAAAGGACAGAAATTAAGGTTAATAAAGCCATATCTTGGATCAGCCGAAATTCTGACCAAAAACCCTTATTTTGTGCAACAAATTTATGACATAGTTCATGAACTATAAAAAGACAAGGCGAAAATAAAAGGATTAAGAAAATCAGTAAAAGGTTGCTGAGGTCAATATACCAAATAAAAAAAGAAAGTTCTACCAATACAAATAAAAGCGCCCCAATTAATAAATGTTTTAACTCAGTTGTGGACACATAATACCGTGACTTATAATTCCACATACCTATAACCCGTTTTTTGCTCAGTCAAAGGTTGTTAGTTCATTAGATTCTGTAAATTTATCCCAACGTGTCGATTCTAAATCGGTCTTGAGTAGTTCCTCGATTGCCTTTCGAAAAAATTCCGATCGTGATTTAAATAACCGACGACGAACACATTCATCAATAGCAGCTAACATAGCGTCGGGGAGCTTTATACTAATCGGTCGGGTCTTATCTTCTTCGTCCATTTTGGATTCACACCAGCTACTGGTCAAATATGTCTTATTATGTTGGGACTTAAATAGTTGTTGATTTGTAATAAGAATAGATGCCATTGCGTCTATCCATAAAAGCGCCAACTATGTCCGCATGCTGGGCAACGAAAAAAGGTGGTCGGTGGCTCGTCAGCGCTTCTAGTTTGCATTTGCCAAGAATATACGGGAGTTTTGCCGCATTTGGGGCATTGTTCATTTACCGTGGCGGCAGTTCGTGGTTGACCATCATCATTTTCTATAATAATGGTTTCCATCTTTTTTTGAGTGGACACTTTTTGCTTTTCTCGGAATCGATGCCGATTTTTCTTGTCAATAGACTCTGTATAGCCGCATGTCAGACATACAATGGATATAGTTCCATCTTTTTGTCTTTTTGAAGAAAGAATCGCACCACATTTTGGACAAAAGGTCATTTGAATCACCAATGCATTTTTATTGCCGTTAAACACTCGTTTTTGTTTTTATCTTAAATCTTAGGATTTAATGATGAAGTTCTTTTGCTACTAAATCGATCATGTACTTCGTTTTCCCAATTTTATTGATTCTTTCGGCTATTAATAGTAGCAATTGACGATATTTCATGTAATTAACATCTTTCGTAATTTTTAGGAAGATTTTTACATAGGGGCGGTCAGCTGTGGAACGGGTAACGGTAACACGAAGGATGGTATCGCGTAGAGAATAAATAAGCGCTAAAATTTTCAAACGCTCTTTTTCAGGCATTCTTTCATCACCGAGCAACAAAAAACGTGCAAATTGGCTACTCTCAGTTTTAACCATAAATTCTTTGTCAAATTCTTTTACGTGCGTTGTAAAATCATCTAATTGCAAAAGATAATCCTTTTGTCGTTGTATTTGTCCTTTTTGTGCCCATGGTATCACATGCACACCGGCTAACGGCTGAACATGTGGGTCACATTCCAATGCTACAATATCATTTGGCTTGGTAAAAAGTAACATGAGTGAGGTTAATAATAGATGACGATCTTCCATCGCAAAAACAACAAGAAATTCCTTAAACGGTGCGGTTCCTTTTGGATCCCCAATAAAAACGCTCCCCGTTGGTGTTCGATGTGATTTATCCTCAATTAATTCTTTCACATCATTTTTAAACGTCGTCTCTATTTTTTTAATTTCACGGGCAATCAGTTTTCGATTCTTTTTCGGTCCTGCTATGAATAGATAGAACGTAAAAAAAATGATCAATAACGCTGGTACAAAACTTAAAAAGGTCAATACAATGTCTAATATGTCTGCCATTTAGTTTTCGCCTCACTTTTCAATATATTCTAGTTTTTGCTTTTTGTACTCAAAGAAAAAATTTTCTAAACCGCCAAGAGGTTCGCCCTCATAGGATTTTAAATAGACATAATTATCTTTTATTGTAGCATGCATCCTTGTCTTGACTTCTAAAACTTTTCCAGGAAAAAGCCATTCTGCAGAACATTCATAAGGAGCAGTTTCTACTTTTGCATCCAATGTTAAAACATTTTTTCCGATTTCTAATTCGTATGGGTCAGAATAAATGTAAAAAATCAGAATTGGATATGCTGGATTGCGGTCTTTAAAATCTAAGATGACCTCATCTACGTGTAATTCGATTTCAGTATCATTCATAAATACTCGATCTTCACTAATATATTTTTGTAAATTCTCTCTGACTTCAAGGAGTACAGAATCTAGCACGCCATTTTCTTTGAATTTTTGGTAATTATTCTCCGGATCAAAATAATAATAGAATAATGTCTCTTGAAGCTGGTGTTCTAATACAACAAAGCTTGCATCTGCGGCTAACGGAGTTTCCATTGTTTTCTCACTTATGTTACTTAAAAAGGCAGTCATGTGTTTCTGGAAACCGATGATCAGCACAATATAGCCCCTGACATCGGTGGCAGCGATATGGTAGAAAAACACGCTTTTTGCAGTAGTTACAAACCCCAGATGCTGGTGTAGAAGGTCTAGATTCTTGTGCTTTTATGATATTTGGTGGATGTTGTGAGAATGAAGATTGTGGGGAAGGTGACTCCGTATCGTTTAAGGGGACATCGAACCAATCCTCGTCATAAACTGGTGTTTGTGAGATTTGTGCCCTTCGGCGTTGTCGTTCTCTTCTTATTGACGGAAACAAGGAAGCTCCAGAATAACGTGTCCAAATTAGCCAATAGAAGAGTACAAACGAGCTTATCATGAGGGATAAACCAAGAACTAGATTAGGTGGCATTAATGACGCCGTAAATTGATAAAAAGGATTAGTGGTATCACCTAAGATTTCAAGTAATCGTATTGCTATTATATAAAAGATACCAACCAGATTCAAGAGAAGAAAAACGAATAAAATTTGTTTTTCAGAATTAGTTAAAGGCACACTCATTTGAAAATTCCTCAACGCTGTTACAAAGGATTATTGCAACGCAAATTACCTTTTAACACGTTTTACTCTCTATATGACATTGGAAAATGGACTATAAGAAATTTTGGATATTAGAAGTAGACAAGCTAATTCGGACCTCAGAGGAACCGCTTATAAGGATGGATAAAAATGAATTACATGGGTGTAAACAAGATGCAATGGATTGGCGTCGTACAAGAAATAGAACAACAATATTTAATAGGCCCATATATCGTTTGTGGTGCCTACATTCCAGAAAAAGCGTTAAAAAATCTTGAAAACGCTGAATGGCTCACAAAAAATCATGATTATACGTGGAAATCTAAAGACACATTTTTAAGCCTCTTAGAAAAATCATTGGAATGGCTGGATAGATACGAAGGAAAATATAAAGTTAAAGGATTTTTTGAAAAAGATCTGTATGCAAAAGTCGGTGAATATCAATCTAACCGTACAAAAGTGTATCATGAAGTTGATTGGCCTTATATTAAAAGTCTTTATGTAGCTGGTTGGTTAAGAGACCTCTTTAATCCGAAATATGATCAAATTGATACCTTAATTTGGCACGTTGAGGACCAAAGTGTATATAATCTCTATTTAAATAAATTCTTTGAAATGGGTAACATTGAAGTCAAAAATCTCTACTTAAAAAATGACGACAATACATTAGAACAATATCGTAATTTGATCAATTTAACCACTATATTAGTCTACGGCTTTTATTATCGCTTTTTAGTGAACCTTTACCGTCAATTGAACATTACTCCTAATAAAGCACCACATCTAAATGACGATCCCTTCCGACAGATTTTTGAGGAAAATCTTGAAAAAGGAACCTTGCCAGAATGGGTGTGGACGCAAAAAATAACAGGAGAAACCGAATTACCAGAAGAAGAATACCAACAAGCGGTGAAAATAAGAAAAAGCCAGGCTGAACACCACAAAATCATGCTAAATGAAATTTTGAAAATTGCACCGCCAAAACGCAATAAATATCAACGACGATCTAAATCGACACAAAGAAAAAGAAGATATTAAGAGAAAATAAAAGGAAAAGATAATCAGCACGTTATCTTTGACGAACGTTTTCCTTTTTATCTAAAAAACTGTAGAGAAACAAAATTCGATCGCGAAAACTTGGGTGATCTCTAACCAAAGATTCACCCGGTCGTAGCAGTTCGTTTTCAAAAAGATACTTGTCAGGATTGTTTTTAAGGACTTGCACCAACATTTCAATTTCTTCTGGATCCAAGCGAGAATCTTTATTTGTATCAAAGATTCGCCAGTCGATGGTCCGTTGTTTTAACTCTTGTGGACTAAATTCAGCATACCCTTTGTTTTCAAAATATTTTTTTCGCTGTTCGTGAAGATATGGGACCGCTTCCTCAGCTAACTGCTCAATCGTTTCGGAAGAAAGCGGAATCTTGTAAATGGTTCGTAAATCCTCTAACTTTTGAATAAGAAAGAGTTTTGGCGCAATTTCGCGGGCAAAGTCTTCATTAATTTCACTTGCAGGAAAGCGTTCGAGAACTCGCCGTTTAAACAATGGATCAGCAGATTCAAAGCCCGCTAGTGACTCTAACCAATCAATTTCTCGTGAAAGTAACTCCATCGCTTCATTTCGTTGTCCAAGGTGTACTAACATATTAATAACAACAGGAATATCGACAAATTTTAATGCATAATGATCAGCAAGGTATTCTGCGGCATGGTTGGCTCGGTATAAAAGATTAACACTAACTCTGGACAATAATGTAACTATCACGAAAATTACAACAAGAAAAAATCCGCGTTCAATGGCAAGAAATATATTCACTTGCTGAATTAAAGCCGTCCATACGCCTGTTGCCACCACCAAATACAAGTATGCGTATGCGGTGTGAATGAAAAACTGCGGAACAGCTGTGATAAGACGTATAAAGGTATCTGAACGCGCTAAATGCCCGATTTCATGCGCAATTACAGCTTTCAATTCCTCTTCTGGCAAAATTTGAATTATATTGCTGTTAAATACCAAATAAGGATAATGAATGAAAGGTAAGGGTATTAAATCGACGCTAAAGGCATTGGGTATAGGTTTTTTGTATACAAAAATCTTTTTGAGTTTTATTCCCGATTTTTTTGCCAAGTCTAACGTTAATTCTATAAAGCGATCCAATTTTTCTTCATCAATCCCTAAATCAAGCGTTGAGTTAAGAAATTTCTTTTTTGGCCACACTTCAATTATTAGT
>WAPZ01000165.1 GCA_015520535.1 Candidatus Heimdallarchaeota archaeon | reverse complement strand
ATTCTGGTATTTGTATGGCAGTTGCAGCGTCAGAAAAGATTACAATTGCTGGATGGTGGTATAACATCTCTCTGTTAACCGAAACAAAAAAGTGAAAAACTAGAACCCAATGTGAGTTCCATACTTAAAAAGAGCTGTCATTTTCCGTGTCTTTGTATTCAAAAAGGTAAAAGTGTGTGTTATTTAGCTATCAAGAAGAAATATAACATTGCCGAAGTGAGAAGTAAGGAGATACCACTTAATATGAGGTTTAAACCGTCCATGAGCAGTTTCCAAGTAAATTCCACACGATTTTTTATTAGTGACAGTGCTAATTCCGGATGTCCCGCTAACATAGGCCTTATTGCTGCATTACTGTCACTTGTTCCCATCATAAGGAGGGTTCCGGCAATAATTTCGCCAAAAGCGATCCAACCTAGACTGTCGATTATACCAATTGAGTTGACATTTCCCTCGTATAAAATTGCAGTGAGAGCTAGAGCTATAATGCCCCCAAACCATAAAGCAACCCGATTGGAATGAAATACGAGGCAATTAATTTTTTAGCGTTCATTTTGTTCTCCTCGCTTATCTATTATTCCATTAAAGTTCTGAGTTTTTATGAGTTATTGTATCGGAAATCAAGCATGTTAAATGAGTTTTTTTCTCATTTTTAGAGTCATTTTTTCCGACTGAATTGATTGATTGAAAAAACTTATCCATTGAATCTCAGATATTTGGTAAGTTCTTTTTTCTTTTTCTCTTTTTCATTAAATGGCCAAATTAGCTCAAGTTTGGGAGTGAATCTGTAATATTGTCTATATTTTTCAATCGTATCACTTTTTCGAAGATGGTCAATGCGGTGCTTTATAATTTCATAATTAGTCGAGCTAATTTCAATACCAATGCTTTTCCGTTGAAGTTGCATCGCCACTATATTGGTAGTGCCCGTTCCAGCAAAAGGATCCAAAACTATATCCCCAATATTTGTTGAAGAAAGGATAATACGCAATAATAACGCTATGGGTGCTTGTTGCTCATGTAAACGTTTCTTTGTTTTTGGATCTCGTAACGCTTCATCACCAGCAAAATAACCCGACGTTAATTCCCGAATATCGTCCCATACGTCAGTAACGTATATTCCGTTTTTGCGCGGCATTTTCTGATATGGTGCTAACGGAGCATCGATGCGTAACCGATGGAATACCGCTGGACGCGCTCCTTTGGTTGCAAATGCGATAATTTGATATTGTTTTCCATACCGATATGATTGAGGAACGGCAGAGGTTAATTTTTTCCAAATAATAACATTTTGCAAAGTCCATCCCGCTTCTCTAAGCGAACAAAGGACATATTCTGTGTTCTTTTCACGTTGCATAAAATAAATACTGCCACCGGGTTTTGTAATATCGTAAACTAACTTACAAATACGTGTCATCCATGTCCAATATTCCTCTGGATTCATGTTGTCTTTATGTTTTTCATATGCCTTACCTTGGTTAAATGGTGGATCTAAAAACGTTAAACTAATTGGTAAGAGCGTTTGATCGCTTGCAATTCTATTCTTTATTATTTCTTCACAATCTCCGAGGAATAATAATGGCTTGCAATTCATTTTTAACGCACTAACTTCTCTCCAAATTGATTACCTAAAATCCACCAAGAACATATTTCCGCTATGAGTTAAAAATAGGCATAGATTGTATCCATGTACTTTGAGAAATAAAGTCTCCATGAAAAAACATGCTGAATCCTACGCTCACATCAATTACTTTGTCTTATTCCTTTTAAAGGTTGTGTTCGTGCTTAAATTAATTAATTTTAAACTAATGCAAGTTGAAAAGGGCCATTGTTTGCTGCGAATGACGTAATATGATTGAATGGATGTGTCAAATGGCCTTGACGTTAAAATTTTTAAACATGTAGTGAAAATTTGTATTTAAGTCAATCCTCATATTCTTGTTTTTGGTGAGTAATGTGAAGAATTTCAAGGGCATAACATTGTTAATTTTTCTTTTCATTGGCAATTTTGCCGTTGTTTTAGATGGTTTCGCTGTTAATCTTCCTCCACGAGGTGCCAAAATACTTGCGGTGTTAGATGATTCTAATTTCAAAGAAAGCGCGCCAATTTTGATTTCTTCAGATAAAGATTTCGAAACGTATAATTTCAGTGGGAGTGGAACGATTGATGATCCTTATATAATAGAAAACTTAGCGATTGCAGAGTCACAATATGTTGGTATTTTCATTTCAAAGACAACCAAATATTTTGTGATTCAGAACAATTATATATCGTCAATTTAATTGGCATCTATATTTATAACGTTAAAGCCGGTACAGCCCGAATCCATTCCAATGTCATCGAATCTAGCACGGTTGATGGAATTACAGTCGTTAAGAGCGCAGAAACGTACATCGAAAATAATACCGTCATTAGAGCAGGCGAAGTTGGTATTTATTTGCAATATGCCGAAAATTCTATAGTTTCAAGCAATAATGTTACATTAAGTCGTTATCATGGAATTTGGCTTCATTATTCACCATATGCTTTTGCATATAATAATTATGTCGAACAAAATGGATATCAAGGTATTTCATTTGATTTTTCCAATACAAGCATTGTCCAAAAGAACAACTTCTTTAAAGATGGACTGAGAATCTTTGAATCTGATGTAAAATCGTATTTAACATATACTGTAAATGAAAATGTCGTGAATGGTAAGCCTTTAATATATGCTAAAAGTCCTCATGATACAAAATTTGCTTTCCCGCAGGTTTTGGGGCAATTAATCATTATTAACGGAACAAATCTAATTATTCAAGATTTAACGTTTTCATTTACAGATCGACCACTGACGTTGCTTTACTGTGATAATTGTCAGATAAAAAACAACACGTTTACACAAAATTATTCACCAAGTATTTTCGCTGATTATACG
>WAPZ01000164.1 GCA_015520535.1 Candidatus Heimdallarchaeota archaeon | reverse complement strand
GTATTTTCATTTCACAATAAAAAAATACATAAATATTTTTTTATGGCGGAATTTACAATATTTGATTTGGATTATATTGGCACTTTTTTGAAGGCAAATTATGAGGTATGAAAAATGAACGTTATAGTTCTTTTCATTTATTTTGGCTTCTTTGTTATAAGCGGAATTAGTTATATTTTCGTAAATAGCGTAAAAAACGGCCAAATAGACTTTGGGTCTACGTTTGTGGCCCAAGCTCCATCACTTTTAACATCAGTTCTCAAAGTAATTCCAACTTCATTGGCTATATTTTTTGTACTATTTACCATTGTCAGTGAAGGAATACCAATTACAATTTTTACCATTGGGTTGACAATGGCCCTGCTTTTGTGTGCGATTGGCGATGCTTTAATCATCAAAAAACTTCTTTATGGTTTAATTGCCTTTTTAATAGCACATATATTCTTCATAACCGCTTATGCTAACAAAATTGCCGAAACTTTCCCATTGAATTCAAATTTAATGGTTATAGCCTTAGGCTTGTTTTTCATAATTCTGTTAGTGGACGTAAGCTTTTACATTTATTTGAAAAGGAATGCTAATACCGCTTTTGAGAAAATGAAGTATCCTATAATCATTTACATGAGTTTTATTTCCCTTAACGTATTAAGCGCGGGCGCTTTGACATTACTTTTAATCGAAAGCAACCTATTTTCTCTCATTGTTCTTGTGAGTTCTTTATTATTTTTTCTATCCGATTCAATCATTGCGTTAAGGGAATTTCACAGAGATTTTCCCCTGAAACACTCGATCTTTGTTATAATGAGCACCTATTATACCGCCATTTTTCTCATTTCGTTAATTCCGCTTATAGTTATGTAGGTGGTGCTATAATTGGACAATAGAGCACTAAAAAGCATTGATGTAACAGCAAGAATTTTTTTAGCCGGAATTTTTGGTGGTTCTCTGTTGGTCTTTTCCATGTTCTATACTTTTTATTTAATCGGGCTAGGTTTTCAAAACAACGGCATTTTACTAAATCCAACGCTCCAAAGCGAAAAGTTAATTATAGTTTGGACTAAAATGGAGCCGTTGCCGTTAGCTATCAGCAATCCAATTTTATTCAGTGGTGGAATGATTCTATTTTCCCTGATTCACGCCATAGCATATCATTATGTATCGCCGCCATGGCCACATTCAATAAAATCTAGGACGTTACGACTTTTTTTGCTTATCTATTTTCTGTCGTTTGTTTTTGTTGAATTTTATACTCCGTTTAGCATGTTGGGTGAACCGGTCACTATGCTGGGAATAGAATTATTTTTTTGGTTAATTTGTGCATGGATCGAATCCTTAGGAATTGTATTCATTTATGAAACCCTTCCAGCGCTAGATGAATTGGTTTAATGAAGATTTGTTCCATCAATTTTCAAAATTATGAGATAATGGGCCAATTTTTTAAGGGCAACTAATACTGAGGGTTATAGGAAAAACACGTACCTCAAGCTTTATATAACGCTTCTGTAGTAAGTTAATTGGGAAAGGTTATGGGTGCAACAACACAAAAAAAGGATAAAACCATTAAAATTTCGGGAAAAGCGTGGGCACTCTTAAGACGAGCTAAATATCACTTAGAAATGAAAAATTATAGCGAAACTATCATAACTCTCTACAAGATGTTGGGAAAAAACCTAAAGTCAGAGCTTAAAAAGAAGAAAAAAGAATTTATTCCCTACACACATAAAATACGACAAAAAACGCCGAACGACGATATATCAGAGTTATCCTTGAAGCCGAAAACAATTGTTCTGTCATATGAAGCACATAGTATTTTACAAAAGATTAAAATTGAATCTGACATTCCGGAATTTACTTTAAGTGATGCCATTGAATTTCTTGTGAGTAACAGCCTAAAAATTCGTCTATAAAAGTGCAAACCTCAACAAAAAATGAAATAAAGAAGGTTTTAACTGAAAAAAACCAAGTATCGACGCTTAAGGGTTTTAATGAACGAAAATGAAGTTTCAACCCAAAGTAAAGTAGTATATTCCATATAAATCTCCATTTAAAGGCGTGATAATAGGTTTTTGGGCTTAAACTCTGGAATAGTCGTCCCTTTTATCAAAAAAATTCGTTCGACAATCTGTTGTGCCTTTTCATATGTTTTTGTTGATATATACCCCGTACGTGTGTCTTCTAGTTCGTTTTTGAACTGTAATTCAAATTCTCTCACAAAACGATCCATTGCTTCAATAATAAAGCGTGAAACACGTTCAGAAATAAGTATGACACGTGTATTTCCCAAGAGTGTTCTGATTGTTAAGTGTAAATCCCCTAATTTAATAGATTGAAGACTTTCTTGACTTTGGGTAATTTCTTCCATCGACGATGTGATGGCACTCAAAATTCCAGCTAAAAGCAGTTCGTCAGCTTGTACTTTGGTTGTGGGGAAGGAATAGTTGAATAAAACAATACCCGAGGCGTTTACTATAAGCAAATTATCTAAACGATGCGCACTAATGAGTACTGACTTGTTAGAAATAAAGGTGTAAAGAATTAACCCTTGACCAATAATTTCTAAAATCCTCGCTATAACACCGATATTTCCTATGTATGCTCCGACTAAATAAATCATAAATCCAATGAGCATGTAACGATAGGCTTTTTGCATCTCAGATTGCTTAAAACGCGTGCGGATTCGATTTAAGATGACAATCACATGAATAGGCATTACCAGTGAAAATATAATCAATGATCCACTAAAGAAAAGAATGTTGAGACCTAATAAAAGCAATGTGAAGCGAAATTCTTCTAGTGCAATCCCATTAGGCGGATTTTCAAATAAGGTAAGACTGGTTAAAAGATTTGACGGGAGAAATGGCAATAACGAGATAATAATCATAACTGAGGCCACTCCAAAGCCAAGAAAAAAAGTATAAATAGCCATAGGTAGGGGAGAGGGCGTCGGATTTTCAAAAAGATCAAAAAATAAATACAAAACATACATGCTCACAAAGAACGAAATAACCGCAATGAAAACTAAGCGCAACGATTCAACACCACGTTGGAATAAAAAGGATATGATACGATCAAGAGCGCCTAAACCAATAGAAATAATGAGTAACCACATTAATCGTATTCGTTTTTCAAAATATTCCTTAATTAACACTCCAATAAGCGCAAAAGCCAGCAAAATTGAAATAAGCAATGTTATTTCTTCTAAAAATGCCATAAACAACCCTCAACCAATAATTTTCTTGTCATAGTCCTTTTATTCTAGACGCATTTATAATAACGCACGTACTTTAAAGGAAATTGAGACTCGATAAAAAAATGCCGACACGATTAAAAAACAATGCGTGTCGACCTTTATGACGAAATATTATTCCTTTTCTTCATTTTCTCACAATTGAATATCTCAATTAATGCTTTAAAGTCATTATGTTGGAGTTGTATAGGGAGAACTTATGCTTAGCACGCCAAAAAAGATACTAAATGCTAATTATTTGAATGTGATGGTAATTTTTATCATTGTACTGCTGATCACACTAGGAGAGCAGTTGTGGTCGGAATTTCTTCCGAAATATCTGCTTTTTTTGGGAGCTAGCATTTTAATAGTTTCGGCCTTCCAAACCATGGCGAATATTTTAGATGCGATATCTCAATATCCGGGTGGCATCATTTCAGATCGATTAGGTCGCCGAAAAGCTACCATGGTATTTCTTCTTGTGGCAATTCTTGGATATGCCATCTATATTTTCGCACCTAGTTGGCCTTTTATGTTTGTTGGGCTTATTTTTGCGTTAAGTATGACGGGCTGGTTTCAACCGACGATTTTTGCGTCGATTGGCGATCATCTTCCAAAACAAAGGAGATCATTGGCCTTTGCCGTGCAATCGATTTTGAAACGTATTCCAATTATTTTAGCACCGCCGTTGGGTGGCTATTTAATTGAGAAATGGGGTATTTTGCATGGAGTTCGCATTGGATTGGGAATCACAATCTTTCTTGCATTATTAGCACTTATTGTTTTATATTTACTTTATCATGATCAAAATAGCGAACCTAACTATCAAGATCTTTATAAAAACGGCTCTACACCACCACACATTCAAACTAACCAACGATCACGTGAAAAAACACTTATACTTCTCAAGAAATTTCCAAAATCACTTCGATATCTTTTACTTGCCGATTCATTGGCGCGTTTTGGCTCAAATATGATTAAAATCTTCTTGATTATTTATGTAATTGATATTCTTCACGTTTCACCCATTCAATTTGGTTTTCTGATTTCATGGCAAATGACGATTGCAATTATTTCGTATTTTCCCGCGTCTTTTTTAGCGGACTATATTGAACGACGACCCATTATAGCCGTGACATTTTTCTGTTTTAGCCTCTTTCCCTTTATTTTAATCGTATCGTCAAATTATTTTTGGTTATTGTTAGCTTATGGGGTGGCGGGATTACGAGAATTTGGTGAACCTGCAAGAAAGGCACTAATTGTGGATTTAGCTGAAAAAAACGCTCGCGCCCAATCGATTGGGCTTTATTATACTATTCGCTCCACTGTAGTAATTTTTGCACCTTTAATTGGTGGTATCTTGTGGGTTTATACACCCGTTGCGGCGTTTATTGTTTCGGGGATAATTGCTGCAATTGGACTGGTGGTTTTCTTATTTTTTGTCTTTTGATGCCCATTTTTCGCTAACTTATAACATTTTAGTGAATTCGAT
>WAPZ01000163.1 GCA_015520535.1 Candidatus Heimdallarchaeota archaeon | reverse complement strand
TGCTTGTGCAGATACGTTAGAGGATGCGTTTTTAAAGGCCTTCGAAACCGATAAAATTTCAGCGTACGGAAGTTTTATGGGATTTAATCGAAAAATAGACTTAAAAACTGCCGAACATCTTCATAACATGTTTGTAGACGGAATTATTGCCCCAGATTACGATGAGGATTCATTTAAGCTATTAACAAAGAAAAAGAAATTAATGCTGTTAAAAATGACAGAAACTACGTTCAATTTTCCAAATTATGAAGTTACTATGATTCCAAATGGATTCATTGTGCAGGACTTTGATCGTTTGACCTTAACAGAAAAAGATTTTGTTGTGGTCTCCAATAAAAAACCAACAGCTAAAGATGTAGCGGAACTACTCTTTGCTTGGAAAATTGTTAAGCAGACAAAATCTAATGCAGCCGTAGTAGCAAAAGAAACCTTTACTTTGGGATGTGCCGCTGGTAAATCCAGTCGAATCGATGCTGTCCGATATGCCATCGGAAAAGCAGGTGAACGCGCAGAAAATGCCGTTTTAGCATCAGATGCGTTTTTCCCGTTCAGAGATTCCATCGATTTTGCAGCAGAAAATGGAATTAGAGCTGTAATTGCACCCGGTGGATCGATAAGAGATCCGGAATCGGTAGCCGCAGCGAAGGAGCATAATATTGTATTTGTATTTGCTAGATATCGGGCATTTCGTCATTAATTTAATGCTTTTATTGTTTTCTAACGAAGGCACGGAATATTTGATCTTTCTTATCGAATTTGACAATTTTAAAGTGTTCCCTTAATATTGTTTCGGTTTTCTCTTTTTGTATAGTACCTAAAGCAAAGCCGCTGTTCTCACCACACAGAATTACAATTTTTCCTAAATTTTCGATTTCTGATTTTAAAGACATTAATACAGCTAAGAGTATTCCTTGATCGTCGGTTTTTGTCGAAACTATGATAGGACCGGTTTTTTGACTTTCAATTATTTGTAATTTCGTTTCTAAGTATACTAGTTTTTTAAGTAAGTTTTCATTTTCCTTTTTAAACTCTTTCCATTCGTTAAAGAAGCGATTTGCGGTCTTTACTAAGTCTTTTTTCGGAACACTCCACACATTACCGATATCTTCTAAGATTTTTTCGTCGTTTTGAATTTCCTCAACGGCTCGTTTTCCGGCTACAAACGTTAGTCGGACAATGCCGTCTTGTATTCTCTCTGTATGTAAAATCTTTATCGGACCAACAAATCCAGTTTGATCAACATGTGTCCCACCACAAGCTTCCACATCAAAATCGGGGATGTCTAAAATTCGTAGGATTCTACCGGGGACAACTCCGCCTTGATAAATGATATGACCGTATTTTCTTTCGGATTCATCACGTGGTAGAAACATCGATCGTGTTCTACGATTATCCATGACCACACTATTCGCAAGGCGCTCGATTGCTCGAGTTTCTTCGCTGGTGAGACTCTTATAATGTGTAATGTCAAGTCTTGCATGAGTTTCCGTTTTGTGGGCTCCAGCTTGCCAGATATGAGGCCCTAAGATTTTTCGTGCGGCACCATTAAGAATATGAGTTGCGGTATGGTGTCGCATAATAGCATACCGTCGTTCTTTGTCAACCTTGCCATGGACTTTTTGCCCAACTTTGAGAGAAGTAACTTCTTTATCCGCTATATGAACAACAACTTGTCCTGAAATTTGAGTATCAACGATTCTAATGTTATTAATGTACCCAGTATCACCAATTTGACCGCCACCTTCGGGATAAAAGTAGGTTTCATCTAAGATAACGTATTTTCCTTCTATTCCCAAGACCTGTGCCGTAAAATCACATTTATATGGATCCTCATAATATTTTTTCTTTGTTTCGGGATATTCTTGTTTTAATGCAATGGTTTCTTTTTTCTCTTTTTCTTGTTCCATAGGTTTTTCTGTAAAGACAGAAGTTTTTTGTTGTAAATGTAAGTAAAAGTCTAGCGGAACGTCGATTTCAATACCCATCTCACGTCCAATGTCTTTGACCACATTTGGCGGAATGCCATAATTTGTATAGAAAGAAACCAAATCGTTAACATCAAGGTGATTTTTCTTAGATTTAATAACCTTTTTTACCCGTTTTTTCCCATCTTTTATAGATTTATGATATCTTTGCGTTTCTATAGAAATAATATCGAAAATTGAACTGTCGTAGGCTTTTAAAAGGTCAGGTTGCCAATCTTTTAATTCTTCTATGTGCCATTTAATGATGGTATTCAAATCAATATCCCAATTATTTTTTTCAATGATGTTGACACTTCTTCTTAATATATATCGGAGATTATAACCGCCACCTTTATTTGAGGGAAGTGCACCATCGAAGATTGTAAAAAGTAACGTTCGCGCATGTTCTGCGATTACATAAATGTCATGCATAGGCTCTAGTTCTTCCTTAATGGTTTTAATCGGTGTTCCAAGTATTGAAGAGAGAGTTCCCCATGTTTCGGTTTCACTTTTCATTTCATCAACGTTAAGCATGTATGAATATGGAGCAAACTGCCACCATAGCTTGCTCGGGGTCACGCCTGTCGCCTTTTTTAAATTTTCAATCACTTGTGGAAATGTGGTATCGTATGCCGTCGGTGTCCCATTGGAAATCCACCCATAACGTTCTAATCCAGAACCCATATCTATCGTTTTTACTTCTAGTTCACGATAACCGTTATCGGTAATTTCGTACTCCATAAAAACGGCATTTCCTAATTCTAATCCGCCAACAAAGTATTCCATACTTGGGCCAAAATTTCCACCTCCCGCCCAAGTATCTTCGATAAAAGTAATATCCTTAGGTTTAAAGCCCATACCTTCTGTTAACCAATAATAATCATATTCGATGCATTCGTTTTTGAAATAAATGAAATGATTCGGTTTATTAAAAACATGTTGTCCCATCATTACAAAGAGGGTAAACCACCGGCTATAACCGACGTTGTCAATATCATTGAAACGAACGCAAAATTGTGGGACAATTAGGGGATTAGCAGGGGGATCAACCTCGCCACGAATTACATACGGTTGAAAATCAAAAATGCTTGCTAATACAAATTCGGCATCATCTCGCCACCGAGCTACGGTCGGATAACGTGGAATTTCAGTATGGCCAAACTTCTGCATAATACGTGAAAACTCTTTCCATGCCCCAACATAACTTAAGCGTTTGGGCGTAGGCGGTTTTCCGATAAAAGATAGTTGACCATCACATTCAGCTTCGCCACACGTTTCACGGTTGTCATCTAATGTCCAAAACCAGTTTTTACATTTAATACACTGTTTTCGCATAAATCCCAGTTTATTTAAGGTTTTAACGGGATAAAATCTTTGATAATTTTCTTGAAATTTAGTTTTCATTTGTTTTTTAAGTTGCTTGTCATCCATTTTGCGCACACTACAACCTTTTTTTCTTAAAATAAGGGAATGA